>NZ_JBWKIF010000004.1:397626-484316 GCF_056432865.1 Streptomyces sp. NPDC044921 | reverse complement strand
GTTGGGCGTAGATGTCGCAATCCACACCGAACCCAGAAGGCCCTCACCCGTTCAAGCACCCAGCACGCGTGTCACCAACGTCCCGGGACAGCACAGCTAGCCGGTGCCCTCGCGCGCGTGCAGCGCCGCCGCGACCACCGTCCGGGACTGGTGCTCGACCTGGTGCTCCAAGGGCACCCAGCGGGCACGGAACCGCTCCGCGAAGGCGTCGCTCCAGGTCGCCACGAGGTTCTCCAGCTGCTTCGCCGCCCGCTCGTCGGTCCCGCGCAGCACCCGCCGCAGCATGGCCGCCGCCCGCAGCGGCACGCGCCGCGCGAACGCGTCCACACTGCCGACGTACGCCATCGTCCGGTCGGCGGGCGGGGTCTGCACCAGGTCGGCGGCCAGCCCCGGCACCAGCTCCAGACCCCACCGCGCGGCCCGCAGCAACGGCCCGTCCAGCTCCGCGAGCCGGGGCAGCGCGCCCTCCAGCACGCGCGTCACCTCCAGCGCGTCCCGCTGCAGCCGGCGCGCGAGCCGCCCGATCGCCGCCGCCGGGGCCGGGTGCGGGGCCGGGTCGTCCACCAGGTCGCTCGCCCACATCGGCACCTCGACCACGGCGGTGAGGCCGCCGTAGCGGTGGGCGTGGAACCAGGTGCTGTGCCGCGCGTCGTCCGGCAGGCTCGGGTACGCCGGGCCGATCCCCGGCGCGGGCATCACGTGCACGCCCGGCCCCGAGGCGGGCCAGCCCGCGGCGTCCGAGGCACCGGTCTCCACGGGGATGTGCAGCTCCGCCGCGGACTTGGCGAACGGCTCGGCGAGTCCGGGCACGTCCTTGGTCAGCTGCACCCAGCTGCCGCCCAGGTCCGTGCCGTGCAGGGTCACCTGCAGATAGGGGCGCAGCTCGTCGATGACGCCGGTCAGCGCGCGGGTCTCGGGCGGCAGCCGGTCGGGCGGCAGCACGGACGGCGCCCACTCCGGCTGCTCGGGGCCGGCGGGCCGGAAGAAGCCGAGGTGGTAGTCGAACAGGGTGCGCGGCGCCGGAGTCACATGCAGACTCGCCCCGTCGGGGTCGGCGCACAGCAGGAAGTGCCAGGAGATGCCGTCGCGCAGCTCCCGCTGCTCCAGCACGCGGCGGGCGAGCGCGAGGAGCGTGCAGGAGCCGGTCGGCTCGTTGGCGTGGGCGCCCGCGACCACCAGCACGGCGCGGCGGGCCCGGCCCACGGACAGCAGGTGCAGCGGTCGGCCGGCCCGCGAGGCGCCCACCTGCCGCAGCGTGCACTCGCCGGGGCGCTGGGCGGTCAGCGCGCGGGCGGCGCGGACCTGTTCGGTCACCGTCGGGTAGCGCAGCTCCGGCAGGACACTCACCCCCGTCACATCCGCCCGAGTTCGCCATCGCAGTACCCCACGGCCGTGGTGCGGTGTCAAGGGCGCGACGGGGGAGGCTGCAGGGGGCGCCCGGAAGCACGGTCCCGCGGTGCCGGGCCCCGCCCGCATGCGGCCCCACCCGCGCGCCCTGCCGACCACGGCGGCCATACCGGCCCGCCGCCGGTCATGGCCTCGGGCCTCGTGGACCTGCCCCCGGCCCCGCCCGCCCCACGGCCGCGGTCCGCGGGACCAAGTACCTGCCCCGGGGCGGGCGCGCGGGCGCGCGCCCCTCGTCGCCGAGTGCCTGCGCGGCGACGTGTGTCGGGCTCGCCGGGCCGGTAGCGGGTGGCCCCGGTCGTGGACTCGGGGTCGGGGGCCTGCCCCCGGGGTCTCGCTCGCCTCCGCGACTGCGGTTCGCGGGACCGAGTACGTGCCCGGGAGGCGGGCGCGCCCTCGTCGGCCGAGCGCCTGCGGCGAGTGTGTCGGCCCCGCCGGGCCGTCGGCGGATGGCCGCCGGTCATGGCCTCGGGCCGCGGGCTTGCCCCCTACCCCGCTCGCCCCCGCGGCTGCGGTTCGCGGGACCGAGTACGTGCCCGGGAGGCGGGCGCACGGGCGTGTTCCTCGTCGCTGCGCGCCTGCCCGGCGGCCTCTGGCCGGGCCTCCCCGACCCCTGCCCGAGAGGACTTCCGTGTCGCCGCCCTGGCGGACAGCCCTGCCGCGCCGGCGCGGGTCCCTCCCGCGGGCCTGTGGGGGCCGCCCCGAGGGCAGTCCCCACCGTCGCCCGGGTCAGTCGTCCACCTTCTCCAGCAACGCCACCGGGCGTTCGGCGAACAGTTCCGCCACGGGCGCGTGGTCCGCGTACTCGCGGTCAGGGCGCAGGACGTCCGCCCAGCGCCCGGGCGGCAGCGGCAGCCGGGTCTCCCGCCAGCCGCCCGCCTCGGCGAGCCGCAGCGACAGGCGGGTCACGGCCGTCACCACCTCACCGGACCGGGCGAACGCCAGGCAGTGCCCGGCGGCCGGGCCCTGCGCCGGCAGCGCCATGTAGGTGGCGGTGTCGCCGAACGCGCCGGGCCGCCTCGCCCGCAGCCCCAGGGCCGCCCGGGTCACCGCCGCCTTCTCACCCGACGTGCCGCCGGAGTCCGCGGGTGGGAAGCCCACCGCCCGCCGGTTGTCGGGGTCTACCAGGGCGCGGTACTCGGCCTCCGTGCCCTGGTAGACGTCCGGCACGCCCGGCATCGTCAGCTGCACCAGGGCCGTACCCAGCACGTTGGCCCGGATGTGCGGGGCGAGCGACTCCCGGAAGGCGGCGATCCGCTCGCCCGGCGCCCCGCACGGCCCGGCCGCCACGAACCGCGCCACCGCCTCCTCGTACGGCGGCTCCTGCTCGGTCCAGCTGGTGAACAGGCCCGCCTCGCGCACGTGCTTCAGCAGCGCACCCTGCACCCGCTCGGCGGTCCCGTCGGCCGGGCCCAGTCCGAAGACCGTCTGCCAGGCCGCCCAGGCCAGCTGCGCGTCCGGCACGCCCTCGCCGGAACGGGTCACCTCGGCGAGCACGTCCGCCCAGCGGTCCGGGCACTCGGTGAGCACGTGCAGCGCCGCCCGGACGTCGGCGCTGCGCTTGGTGTCGTGGGTCGAGGCCACCGTGCCGGTCGCCGGCCAGTCGCGCTGCACGCGCGCGCAGTACGCGTGGAACTCCTCCGGCGACAGCGCCGGAGCCCCCGGGTTCCCGCCCACCTCGGTCGCCGACAGCAGCGGCACGTACCGGTAGAACGCCGTGTCCTCGACGGACTTCGCCCGCAGTGCCGACGAGGTCTGCGCGAACCGCGTGCGGAACTCCAGCTGGGCGGGCCCGTCGCCGTACCGTCCCAGCACCAGATCGCGGACGACGTCGACCGCACCGGCCTCCTCCGGCACCGCGAAGGCGAGCCGGGCCTCGGCCGCGGCCTCCTCGGTGACCAGGGACGCCGCGTCGACGGACTCGTACGGGCGGTAGACCTCCATGCGGACCAGGAGCTCCTGGAGCGCCGTGCGCAGCGCCCAGGGCGCGCGGTCGCGCAGGGCCGGCTCCGGCGAGGTCGCGCACAGCCGGGTCACCACCCGCGTCAGCCGCTCCGTCTCGGTCGCCAGCTCGTGCGTGAGCACCTTGTACGCCGCCCGCCGCACGGTCGCGTCCCACTGCCCGCCCCGGTCCGTCTGCGGGGCCGCGAAGCGCCGGTACTGGCCGAGCAGCTCCCCGAAGCCGGCCGGGTCCGTGAAGACCCCGTCCACGTGCCGCAGGGCGTCGTAGCCGGTCGTGCCCGCGACGGGCCAGGAGGCCGGCAGGTGCTCGCCGTCGGCCAGGATCTTCTCCACGACCGTCCAGCGCCCACCGGTCGCCTCGTGCAGCCGGCGCAGGTAGCCGTCGGGGTCGGCGAGCCCGTCGGGGTGGTCGATGCGCAGCCCGTCGATCACGCCCTCGTGGAGCAGCTGGAGGATCTTGTCGTGGGTGGCCTCGAAAACCTCGGGGTCCTCCACCCGCACCCCGATGAGCTCGGAGATGCTGAAGAACCGCCGGTAGTTGAGCTCGGTGCGGGCCAGCCGCCACCACACGGGCCGGTACCACTGCGCGTCCAGCAGGTGCGGCAGCGGCAGGTCCTCGGTGCCCTCGCGCAGCGGGAACACGTGGTCGTAGTAGCGCAGGACGTCCCCGTCGACGCGCAGCTCGTCGAACACCTCGCCCAGGGGCCCGCCGAGCACGGGCAGCAGCACCTGGCCGTCCTGGGCCTCCCAGTCGATGTCGAACCAGCGCGCGTACGGCGACTTCGGGCCCTCGCGCAGCACCTCCCACAGGGCCCGGTTGTGGCGCGGGGACATCGCCATGTGGTTCGGGACGATGTCCACCACCAGGCCGAGTCCGTGCTCGCCCGCCGTGCGCGCCAGCGCCCGCAGCCCGTCCTCGCCGCCCAGCTCCTCGCGCACGCGCGCGTGGTCGACGACGTCGTAGCCGTGCGTCGAGCCGGGCACCGCCTCCAGGACGGGGGACAGGTGCAGGTGCGAGACGCCGAGCGAGGCCAGGTACGGCACGGCGGCCGCGGCGGCTCCGAACGGGAACTGGGGCTGCAGCTGCAGCCGGTACGTGGCCGTGGGCACCACCGGGTCAGGACGCTCAGGTGTCATGGAGAGCTACGTACCCGCCCCGCGGCGGTTCGTGCCCCCGGGTCCCTCCGGGTGCGCCGCGCGTCGCCCGGACGAGTGGCTCTTCCGGGCGACGCGCGGCGGCGGGGTCCCGCCGGCCGCGGGGCCGGTTACACGGGCCGCTGGAGCACGGTCATGCTCCGGTCGGCGAGGGTGAGCCGGTCCCCGGCCTGCACCTTGGGACCGGTGTCCGACGGCACGCCTTCCGGCAGCGCCGTGTCGACCACGACCTCCCACTGCCGCCCGTGGTTGACCGGGACGACGAACTCCAGCGGCTTGGGGGAGGCGTTGAACATCAGCAGGAACGAGTCGTCCGTGATGCGCTCCCCGCGCGCTCCCGGCTCCGAGATCGCGTTGCCGTTGAGGAACACGGTCAGGGCCGACGCCTGCGCCGAGTCCCAGTCCCGCTGGGTCATCTCCCGGCCGTCCGGGGTGAACCAGGCGATGTCGGACAGGTCGTCGTGCGTGCCCTCCACCGGCCGGCCGTGGAAGAAGCGCCGGCGGCGGAAGACCGGGTGGTTGCGGCGCAGCCACACCATCGCGCGGGTGAAGCCCAGCAGCTGCCGGCTCAGGCCCCCCTCCTCGCCGTCCTCCGTCTCCTCGGGCCACTCCACCCAGGCCAGCTCGTTGTCCTGGCAGTAGGCGTTGTTGTTGCCGCGCTGGGTGCGGGCGAACTCGTCGCCGTGGCTGATCATGGGCACGCCCTGGGAGAGCATCAGCGTGGCGATGAAGTTGCGCATCTGCCGGGCCCGCAGCCGCAGCACGTCCGGGTCGTCGGTCTCGCCCTCGGCGCCGCAGTTCCAGGACCGGTTGTGGCTCTCGCCGTCGCGGTTGTCCTCGCCGTTGGCCTCGTTGTGCTTGTCGTTGTAGGCCACCAGGTCGTGCAGGGTGAAGCCGTCGTGGCAGGTCACGAAGTTGATCGAGGCCAGCGGACGGCGCCCGTCGTCCTGGTACAGGTCGGAGGAGCCGGTCAGCCGCGAGGCGAACTCCGCGAGGGTGCGCTGCTCGCCCCGCCACAGGTCCCGCACGGTGTCCCGGTACTTGCCGTTCCACTCGGTCCACAGCGGCGGGAAATTGCCCACCTGGTAGCCGCCCTCGCCGACGTCCCACGGCTCGGCGATCAGCTTCACCTGGGAGACCACGGGGTCCTGCTGGACCAGGTCGAAGAACGACGACAGCCGGTCCACCTCGTGGAACTGCCGGGCCAGCGTCGCGGCCAGGTCGAAGCGGAACCCGTCGACGTGCATGTCCGTGACCCAGTACCGCAGCGAGTCCATGATCAGCTGGAGCACGTGCGGGGACCGCATGAGCAGGGAGTTCCCGGTCCCTGTCGTGTCCATGTAGTAGCGGGGGTCGTCCGTCAGCCGGTAGTAGCGCGGGTTGTCCAGGCCCTTGAAGGACAGGGTCGGGCCCAGGTGGTTGCCCTCGGCCGTGTGGTTGTAGACCACGTCGAGGATCACCTCGATCCCGGCCTCGTGCAGCGCCTTCACCGCCGACTTGAACTCCAGCACCTGCTGGCCCCGGTCGCCCCAGGACGCGTAGGCGTTGTGCGGGGCGAAGAAGCCGATGGTGTTGTAGCCCCAGTAGTTGTTCAGGCCCATGTCGACCAGGCGGTGGTCGTTCACGAACTGGTGGACGGGCATCAGCTCCAGGGCCGTGACCCCGAGCTCGGTGAGGTGCTCGATGATCGCCGGGTGCGCGAGGGCCGCGTAGGTGCCGCGCAGCTCCTCCGGGAGCCCCGGGTGGCGCATGGTGAGGCCCTTGACGTGGGCCTCGTAGAGCACCGTGTGGTGGTACTCGGTGCGCGGACGCCGGTCGTCGCCCCAGTCGAAGTACGGGTTGACGACGACCGAGGTCATCATGTGCGGCGCGGAGTCGAGATCGTTGCGCCGGTCGGGATCGTCGAAGTGGTAGCCGTAGACCTCCTCGCCCCAGCGGATCGAACCGCTGATCGCACGCGCGTACGGATCGAGCAGCAGCTTCGCGGAGTTGCACCGCAGCCCGTGCTCCGGTGCGTACGGACCGTGCACCCGGAACCCGTACCGCTGCCCGGGCATGATGCCCGGCAGGTACGCGTGCCGCACGAACGCGTCGCTCTCGCGGAGCTCGATCGCCGTCTCCGAGCCGTCGTCGTGCAGCAGACACAGCTCTACTCGGTCCGCGGCCTCCGTGAAGACCGCGAAGTTGGTACCGGCGCCGTCGTACGTGGCACCGAGTGGATACGCCTCGCCAGGCCAGACCTGCATGGATACGACTCTTTCAGGTGTACGGCGCGGGTGGGGACGCCTTGGCCCCCGAGTCTCCCCGAAAGTGGGGGAACCTCCTGTGACTTATCTCCCTCCTACCGAGTGACCAGTGCATACGAGGTATGCCGAACCAATGGGGCAAAGACGTGCTCCCGGGGCTGTGGGGGAGCAGGGGGAAGATGTGCGCACCATAGTGCACCGCCACCTGGGCAAGGTCATGGCCGGGACGGACGGCGGGGGCACGGGTGCGGCACCGGAGCGGTCCGCCCGGCAGCAGGCCGGCGCCGGGCCGGGCATGGCGCCGGGCGTCGTGGAGCGGCCCGCGGCCGAGGGGGAGCGGGGCACCGGCCGCGACCCGCTGACCGACGGCGAACTGGAGCGGGCCGGGAAGATCGCCCTGAGCCGCCGGCTGTTCCAGGACAGCGAGAACGTCGACGGCGGGCGCGGCCCGCAGCTCCTCGGCGTCGACCTCGCCGAACCGGATCCCGGCGACGTCGGCGCCCCGGACGCGCCGCGCCGCGCCGAGGTGACCTACTACGACTACCGCGACGACACGCTCGTCACCCGGACCGTCGACCTCGGCACCGGCACGGTCGTGCGCACCGGCACGCTCCTGATCGCCGACCCGCTGGGCGCGGGCCTGAAGGACGACTACGAGGACGCCACCGGCGGGGAGCTCACCTCCCCGGACCGGCTCCGGCTCAGCGGCGCCGTCCACCGGGCAGCGCCCGGCGCCCGGCCCGCCGTCCTCGGCGACTGCGGCGAGCACCGCTGCGTCCGGCTCTTCCCGAAGGTCGAGAACGGGCCGTGGATCGACGCCCGGTCGCTGGTGATCGACCTCAGTGCCCGCAAGATCGCCCGGCTCGGCCGCTGACCCGGCCCGCCCGCCCGTCCACCCCGCTCCTTGCGAGGGAGTCGCCCCGTCATGCGCTCGTACACCACCAGCGGAGCCCGCACCCGGGCCGGCAGGGTCCGCACCCGGGCCGCCGTGGGACTGACCGCGGCCGCGCTCGCCGCCGGCGTCACGGCCGGCGCCGGCCCGGCCACCGCCCGGCCGGAGAACGCGCCGGCGCCGGCCGCCGCCTACTGCGGAGCCGCCCACCGCATCGAACAGAAGCTCTCCTCCGGCACCACCTGGCGGATGTGCTGGCGCTACGACAGCAAGGCGGGCCTGGTCCTGGAGGACGTCTCCTACCAGCCCAAGGGCGAACGCCGGCCCGTCAAGGTCCTCAACAGCGCCAGACTCGGCCAGATCCACGTCCCCTACGACGACGGCAGCGTCGAGTACGACGACCTGACCGGCTTCGACTTCGCCCAGGGGCTGATGAACCTGGCCCCCGGCGAGTGCCCCGGCGGCACGATCAAGACCGTCAAGGTGCCCGACTCCGTCAACGAGACCCCGACGATCAAGGGCCTGTGCACCACCACCCGCTCCCGCGGCCACGCCTACCGCATGCGGGGCGACACCGCGAACACGGTCCACCAGGCCCAGGGCAAGGACCTCCTGGTCCACAGCGTGAACCAGGTCGGCTGGTACGAGTACATGACCGAATGGCGCTTCCAGGACGACGGCGCGATCACCATGAGTGTCGGCGCGACCGGCAGCCTGTCCTGGGACGACTACGACGCCGGCGACGGCCGCGGCTGGCCCGTCGGCAAGGGCGCGGGCGCCCAGGCCACCAGCCACAGCCACAACGCCTTCTGGCGGCTCGACTTCGCCCTCGACGGCTCCACGAAGAACCGCGTCGAGCAGTACGACTCCACCGTCACCGCCCCCAGCGGGGGACAGCAGGCCCCCACCACCAGGACCACCCGCACGAAGATCACCAAGGAACTCGCGGGGGACATCAGGAACTACCGCTGGTGGCGCGTGGTCAGCGCGACCGGCAAGAACAAGGACGGACACGCGCGCTCCTACGAGATCGTCCCGGGGCCGACCACCAGGTACCCGGGACGCGGCTACACCAAGCACGATCTCTACGTCACGCAGTACAACCCGTGCGAGAAGTTCGCCGGCCGCAACCCCGGCGACTGCGGGCCCGGGGCCGGCACCTCCGTCGACAAGCGGGTGAACGGCCAGACCCTCACGCACCCCCTGGTCTGGATGAACATCGGCTTCCACCACGTCGCGCGCGACGAGGACCAGCAGCCGATGCCCGTCCACTGGCAGGGGTTCTCCATCGCCCCGCGCGACGTCACCGCCATGAATCCGCTCACCCCGGCCGAGCTCGGATGGCAGAACGGGCACTGGCAGCCGCGCCGTTGACGACGATGCTGCCCATCGGGCTGCACCGCCGACCGCTCCCGGAGTACCCTTCCTTGATCGTTGACAAGGGGAGTGCTCGGGGGAGCGGAAGGCGGTGCGCGGGTGGGCTCGGGAGGGCTGGAGCTGCCCCCTGGTGACGAGGGTCACGAGGGGAACTCCGCAGACGTCCCGACCGGTGCCGTGTCCCTGGCACGGCCGATGGACGCGCCGGGCTCGATCGGCCCGGAACTGGACTGGGACGCCGACGCCTGGCGCGAGGTGCGCACCCGCGCCCAGCGGGCCGGCCGGGCCTACATCTGGCTGAACCTCGTCGAGCAGCGGCTGCGCGCGGTCGTGGCCGCCGTCCTGCGGCCGGTCTACGAGCCGGTGCACGGCGACGACTGGGTGGTGGCCGCCGCCGGACCGGCCGGCCAGGAGTGGGTGCAGCGCGCGGTCGCGGTGCGCGAGGTCAGCCGCCGCAAGGGCTACCTGCTCGACCCGGCCGACGACAACGTGCTGTCCTTCCTCACCCTGCCGCAGCTGCGCGAGCTGATGGTGCAGCACTGGCCCTGCTTCGAGCCCTACTTCGACGACCGCCGGGACGTCGAGCTCGCCCTGGACGAGCTGGAGGTCACCCGGAACGTCGTCTCCCGCAACCGCGCCCTGTCCCAGGCCGTGCTGAACCAGGCCGAGCGTGCCTCGGCCCGGCTGCTGGAGATGCTCGGCGCGGGCGGTGACGTGCCCTCCGCGCGCCGGCTGCCCGTCGACGCCGTCGAGGACCTGGTGGGCGACCGGTACGCCGACGTCGTCGCCGTCCACTCCGACCGGGTGCGGCTGATGCGGCAGTTCCCGGCCGAGGACATCTTCGGCGGCGCCCGCCGCCTCGACGCCATCGGCATCGGCCTCAACCTGCTCGTGCAGAACTTCTCCGGCCGCCGCCTGGTCCGGCTCGCCGAGTCGGGCTGCCGGGTGCGGCTGCTGTTCCTCAACCCGGCCTCCAGCGCGGTCAAGCGCCGCGAGCGCGAACTCGGCATCAAGCGCGGCGAGCTCAGCCGGGCCGTCGAGATGAACATCCTGCACATGCGCCGGGTGCGGGCCCGGCTGCGCGACCCGGGCGCCTTCGAGATCCAGGTCTTCGACGAGACGCCCCGCTTCACCGCGTACCTGGTCGACGGTGACGGGGCGGACGGCATCGCGGTCGTGCAGAACTACCTGCGCCGGACGCGCGGTATGGAGGCGCCGGTGTTCGTCCTGCGCAACGGCAGCAAGGTGGTCAAGTCGGGCGAGCCCGACGAAAGCGGCCTCTTCCCCACGTATCGCGAGGAGTTCGAGATGATGTGGGCGGATTCGCGGCCGGTTTCGTGAACCGTGCACCGTTACGGGGCGGTTGTGCCGTTGCCGCCGCCTCCGAGCGGAACGCGTCCTCCGATTGTCAGTGGTGCGTGGGAAGGTGGAGGCCACTGGGGGAACGCACCACGAGAAGGGGGGCCCGCCCATGGGCTGGCACCGGGAGCTGCTGGTCGGCTTCGACCTGGAGACGACGGGCACGGATCCGCGCGAGGCGCGCATCGTCACGGCGGCCGTGATCGAGGTCAGGGGCGGGGAGCCGATGGGGCGCCGGGAGTGGCTGGCCGACCCCGGGGTGCCGATCCCCGAGGACGCGGTGGCGGTCCACGGCATCAGCAGCGAACGGGCGGCCGCCGAGGGCGGCCCGGCCGACCGGGTGGCGGACGCCCTCGCCGACGTCCTGACCTCCTACTGGAAGACGGGCGTGCCGGTCGTCGCCTACAACGCCGCCTTCGACCTGACCCTGCTCTCCGCCGAGCTGCGCCGCCACGGCCTGCCCTCCCTGCGCGACCGCCTGGGCGGCATGGACCCGGCCCCGGTCATCGACCCGTACACCATCGACCGCCGGGTCGACCGCTACCGCCGCGGCAAACGCAACCTCGAAGCGGTCTGCGCGGAGTACGGCGTCGTCCTCGGCTCCGCCCACGACGCCCTGGCCGACGCCCTGGCGGCGGCCCGTCTGGCCTGCGCGATAGCCGACCGCCACCCCAAGATCGCCACCCTCGGCCCGGCGGCCCTGCACCACCGCCAGATCGAGTGGTACGCGCAGTGGGCGGCGGACTTCCAGAGCTTCCTGCGCGGCAAGGGGGACGCCACCGCCCTGGTCGACGGGGCGTGGCCGCTGCGGGAGTTGGCGGACGAGCGGGCCTGACAGCAGCGCCCCGGCCCTCAGAACGGGTACCAGCGCACCGTCTCGTCCCCGTCCCGCAGGGACGCCACCCGCCGTTCGAACTCGGCCAGTGCCTTCGGGTTGCCCGGCGCGTGCTGGGCCACCCAGGCGCAACTGGCCGTCTCCCGCGCGCCGCGCAGCACCGAGCAGCCCTCCCAGGCCCGTACGTCCCAGCCGTACGCCTCCGTGAAGGACGCGTACGCCTCGTCCGGCAGTCCGTACCGGTCGTGGGAGAGGGCCATCACCACCAGGTCGTGCTCGCGCAGGTCCGAGGAGACCGTCTCCAGGTCGACCAGGACCGGGCCGTCCGGCCCGACGTGCACGTTGCGCGGCAGCGCGTCGCCGTGGATCACCCCCGGCGGCAGGTGCGGCGTCAGCGCGGCGGCCTGAGCGGCGAACGCGTCCCGCCGCTCGCGCAGGTACGCCGCGTCCGCGGGATCGACCGCGTCCCCCGCGAGCCGCAGCCAGCGCTCCACACCCCCCAGCAGATCACGCCCCGGAAGCGCGAACGGAGGAGGCGGAGCGGCGTGCACGACCCGCAGCAGTTCGGCCAGGTCCCGCGGTTCGGCGGGCCGTACGGCATCCGGCAGCCGGTGCCACACGGTCACCGGGTGGCCCTCCACCAGCAGCGGCTTCGGCTCGGCCGCCCGCACCGCCGGCACTCCGGCCTCCGCGAACCACACCGCGACGTCCAGCTCGCGACGCGCCCGGTCGAGCAGTTCGGCGTCGCGAGCGACCTTGACGACCAGGTCACCGGCGGCGAACACCGCGTTCTCGCCGAGGGCGAGCAGCCGTGCCTCACGGACCGCACCGGGCAGCACCCGCGCCGCCGCCAGTACGTCCCGTGCCCGTGCCTCGTCCATCGTCCGCCTCCGTCATCCGCACCGCTGCCGCCGGGATCCGGCCATCCTCCGGTCAGTGTCGCATCGGCACCGGCCGGGAGACGTGCGCGGTGCGACCCCGCCGGTGCCGCTCACGCACCTCATCGGCGCCGCGGGGACCGCCGCGGAGGCCTCGCGGGAGGCGGCACTGGCCCTAGCCGACGACCGAAGGTCGCGCGCCGGCTGGAGTTGTCGCCGGGGTCGGCGCCGGCGGCGGGCGAGGACCGGATCACCGTGCCTCTCCAGCCGCACGCCCAGGCCGCCGAGGCCGATGAGCGGCGCGTGTCGTGCCGCCGACCTCATCGACGGCGAACTGGCGTCCCACCGGGGCGAGTTCGCGCCGGGTGCCGCGCGCCGGGCCGTCGGTGGAGCGTGACGGCCCGGCGGGTGGGGGGCAGGCGGGCGTCGTCGGGCGTGGCGCCCGCGCGTGCCGCCCGACCCCCGGGGAAGCCGACGGGTCCCGCCGCGGTCCCGTGCCGTCACACCCTGACGGGCTCGCCCTCGTCGTCGCGTGCCGCCGGTTCCGCGATAGCCTGCGGCGTCTCGTCGTGGGTGAGGTCCGGCAGCCGGTGCAGCCACTTCGGCAGGTACCAGTTGCGCTCGCCGAGCAGCGCCATCACCGCCGGCAGCAGCACACCGCGGATGATCGTCGCGTCGATGAGCACCGCGGCCGCCAGCCCCACGCCCATCTGCTTCATGGACTGCATGGACAGCGTCCCGAAGATGGCGAACACGGCGACCATGATGACCGCGGCGCTGGTGACGACCCCGGCCGTGGTGACCACGCCGTGCCGGATCGCGTCGGTCGTCGGCAGGCCGCGCAGCCGGGCCTCGCGGATCCGGGAGACCACGAAGACGTGGTAGTCCATCGACAGACCGAACAGGATCACGAAGAGGAACAGCGGCAGCCAGGTGATGATCGCGCCGACGCCCTCGGCGCCGACCAGGGACGCGCCCCAGCCGTGCTGGAACACCGCCACGAGGATGCCGTACGCGGCGCCCACCGACAGCAGGTTCAGCACGATCGACGTCAGCGCGATCGTCAGCGAGCGGAACGACAGCAGCATCAGCGCGAAGGCGAACACCACGACGAACGCGAACACCGGTACGACGGCACCGGCCAGCTGGTCGTTGAAGTCCTTCGACCCGGCCACCTGCCCGGTGATCGGCGCCTCCACCCCGTCGACCTTGCCGAGCGTGGCCGGACGCACCTCGTCGCGCAGCTTGTCCAGGCTCACCCCGGCCTTGTCCAGGTCGGAGCCGCCCACCAGCGGCACGTAGACGAACGCCACGTTCTGCGCGTCGTGCAGCTTGATCTCCACCGGGCCGCGCGAGGCCCCCGAACTGATCGCCCGCTCCCGGAAGCCGGCGAGCGCGGACTGCACCTCGGGCGCGTTGATGTCGTCCGCCCTGACGACCACCTCGGCGGGCTCCGAGCCGCCCGGGAAGGCGTCGTTGAGCCGGTTGTACGTCTGCACGATCGGCAGCGAGTCCCCGAACTCCTGGTCCAGCGTGAGCTGCTGCGTCTTCATGCCGAGCGCGGGCGCCGCGATGGCCAGCAGCGCACCGGCCGCCACCACCACGGAGATCACCGGCCGGGCCAGGACGCGCCGCAGCACGGCCGTCCAGAACCGGCTGTCCTGGCCGCCGCCCCGCTTGCGCCGGCGCAGGAACGGTATGCGGCCCTTCTCCACGCGCTCCCCGAGCAGCGACAGCAGCGCGGGCAGGACGGTCACGGACCCCACCATCGCCACCGCGACGACCATCAGCGAGGCCAGCCCCATCGCCTCGAACTCGGCGAGCCCGGTGAACAGCATGCCCGCCATGGCCACGCACACCGTGACGCCGGAGACGACGATCGCCCGGCCACTGGTCGCCGCGGCGATCCGCAACGCCGTCTGCGCGTCCCGGCCGGCCTCGCGCTCCTCGCGCTCGCGGCGCAGGTAGAACAGGCAGTAGTCGACACCGACCGCCAGACCCACCAGCAGCATCACGGAGTTGGCGGTGTCGCTCATCGGCATGACATGGCTGACGACGGCCATCAGGCCCATCGTCGCCATGATCGCGGTGAGCGCCAGCGCCACCGGCAGCAGCGCCGCGACCAGCGCGCCGAACGCGATCAGCAGGATGCCGAAGGCCACCGGCACCGCCGAGTACTCGGCCTTCTTGAAGTCGTCCCCGAACGCGTCGTCGAACGTCTTCATCATGCTGGCGCCGCCGATCTCCGCGATCCGCAGCGACTCGTGCTCCCGCTGGACGCCCTCGACGGCCTCCAGCACCGGCTCCACCCGCTCGCCGGCTGTGTCGGACGCGCCCCGCATGTCGAACTGCACGAGCGCGCTGCGCCCGTCCTTCGAGATGGTCCCGGCGTCGTACGGCGACGTCACGTCGGTGACGCGGCCGGTAGCCTCGACGGCCCGGACGACCGCGGCGACGGCTTCGCGGAACTCGGCGTCCGTCGCCTTCGGTCCGTCGCCACCGGCCTGGATCAGCACCGTCTCACTGGCCGGCTCCTCGATCCCGGCGTCCTCGATGATCCGCGCGGCGGTGTGCGTCTCCCCCTTGAGCTGGTCGCTGTCCTTGACGTCGACCCGGCCGGCCGCCGAACCGAGCCCCATCGCCAGGACGACGAACAGCACCCAGATGCCGACGGCAGCCCATCGGTGCCGGGCGCTCCAGCCGCCGGCCCGGGCGGCGAGGCCCCGCACCCGTGTTTCTCCGTTCCCCATGACGGGCTTGCCCCCTCGTGATGCGGCGGCGGCCCCCTGCCGCCCCCTGTCGTCTCGAAGGTAGGGGCCGGATAAGGTCATCTCGTCGTGCTGGCCGGTGAAGCCGCACGGCCGGAACTCATCCCGATGGACCCGGCCCCCTCCCCACTGGGGAGGACCCCCACGGACTGTGGCCCCTTACACCTATCGGCGGACATTCCGGGCTCCTCGGGTGTGTGGATCCTGAGCAGACGGTTGTGCCCCCGGATGACCGGTGAGTAATTTACGGGGCCGGGCAGCCGCCCGCCGCGGCCGTCGTGCCCACCCCCACGGGGCACGACGGCCGTCCTAGGGTGGGCGGATGACGACGATGTATGCGGCCCTGCTGCGCGGGATCAACGTGGGCGGCAGCAGAAGGGTCCCCATGGCCGATCTGCGCGCCCTCCTGCGGAACCTGGGCTACGACGACGTACGCACCTACCTGCAGAGCGGCCAGGCCGCCTTCTCCAGCGGGCACGGCGACGAGCAGTCGCTGGCCGCCAAGCTCGCGCACGGCATCGAGCGGCACTTCGGCTTCGGCGTCGACGTGATCGTGCGCGACCACGCCTATCTGCGGGCGATCGCCGAGGACTGCCCGTTCCCGGCCGCCGGCCTGGAGCCCAAGCAACTGCACGTCACCTACTTCTCCGCGGCCGTCACCCCCGACCGCTTCGCGGAGATCGACCAGGCCGCCTACGCGCCCGAGGAGTTCCGTCTCGGCGACCGCGCCCTGTACCTGTACGCGCCGAACGGCCTGGGCCGCTCCAAGCTGGCCGAACACCTGGCGAAGCCGCGCCTCACCAAGGGGGTCGTCGCCACGACCCGCAACTGGAACACCGTGCTCAAGCTGGTGGAGATGACGGCACCGACGGCGTGACCCCCCGGCCGGTGTTCGCGTGAACATCCGCGCCGCCACCGCCGTACCTACGGACGGACGGACGGCACGAGAACGGAGTCTCGCGAGCGGACACGCACGGCCAGCGACAGGGAGCCCGGACCATGACCGACACGAACCTCGTCTACGCCTACGCGGTCCTGCGCCGCACCCCCGAGGCCACCGCGGCGGCCGCACACCTGCGCGGCGTCGCCGGGGAACCGATCCGCCTGGTCGACCCCGCGACCGGCACCCCGCCCCTGGCCTTCGCCGTGGGCCGTGTCCCGCCCGCCGACTACGGCGACGCGCCGCTGCGCGACCACCTGGACGACCTGGACTGGATGGAGTCCACCGTCCGCTCCCACCACGCGGTGGTGGCCGCCCTGGTGGCCTCCGGCGCCGCCGTCCTCCCGCTGCGCCTCGCCACCGTCTACCGCGACGAGGCCCGCGCGCGCGAGGCCCTCGACACCCGCCGCGCCTACTTCCTGTCCCTGCTGGACCGGCTCACCGGCCATGTCGAACTCGGCGTGAAGATCTACGCCGCCCCGGACATCACCCCACCCGGAACCGCCCAGGACCCGGGCCGGGAGACGGCCCCCGGCCTCGGGGTCGGCCGTGCCTGCCTGGCGATCCGCCGCCGCAGACACCGCAGGAACGAGGAGGCCTGGCGCGCGGTCGCCCAGGCCGCCGTCCGCCTCACCGAGACCGCCGGTGCCCTCGCCGTCGACCGCGTCGCCCACGCCCCCGAACGCGGCGGCCCGGCGGGCTCCGCCCCCGGCACCAACATGGGCAACGACGCCTACCTCGTCCCCCGGGACCGCGTGGACGCCTTCCGCGCGGGCGTCCTGGCGGCCGCCCGCGCCACCCCCGGCCTGCGCGTGGAGGTCACCGGCCCCTGGGCGCCGTACTCCTTCGCCCTCCAGCCGGAACCGGCGCCGTGATCCGCGGGACGGCGACCGGGTGTCAGGCGCTCACGGCCGCCAGCGCCGGCCTGCGGGCCGCCTCGTACCGCTCCAGCAGCACGCGCGCCACCTCCGGCGCCGCGCCCAGGACGCCCGCCAGGACGTCCGCCTCGGCCGCGCCCCGGGCGATGCGGTCGGGGAGGAAACCGGGGGCCAGGACGTAGGGGGAGACGGCGATCCGGGCGCAGCCGAGGGCGCGCAGTTCGCGGACGGCGTCCTCCGTGCGCGGGAACCCCGCGGGAGAACCAGCGGAGGCGAACGCAGGCCGCACGGCGCACCAACCGGTGTGCCGCCACTCCCGCGCGATGTCCGCGATCACTGCGATCGCCTCCGGGTCGGTGGACCCCGCCGAGGCCAGCACGACCCCGGTCGAGGACTTGTCGGCGAAGGTCAGCCCCGCCTCGTGCAGGCGCCGTTCCAGGGCCGCGAGCAGCAGCGGCGAGGGGCCCAGGACCTCCGCCTGGCGGACGCGCAGCTGCGGCGGCGCGTCCGCGAGGACCGCCGGGATGTCGGCCTTGGCGTGGAAGGCGCGGGTGAGCAGCAGGGGCAGGGCGACCACGTCGCGGACGCCCTGGACCGCCAGGGACTCCAGCACGCCCTGCACCGAGGGCACGTTGAAGTCCAGGAACCCGGTCTCCACCCGGACGTCGGGGCGCAGCGAGCGCACCCGGCGCACCAGGGCGTGCACCGTCGCGGCGTGCCGCGGGTCGCGGCTGCCGTGGGCGATGACGAGGAGGACGGGCCGGTGCGTCATGGGACTCAGCTCTTCACCAGCAGGCCGCGGCTGCGCAGCACCCACCGCTCCAGCGGACTGAAGATCAGCAGGTCGATCGCGATGCCGACGATCAGGATGAGCAGGATCGCCTCGAAGACCATGGCCATGTCGCTGGCGTTGCGGCCGTTCTCCAGCAACTGGCCGAGTCCGACGCCGAGGTCGGGGAAGGACGCGATGATCTCGGCCGCCATCAGGGAGCGCCAGGAGAAGGCCCAGCCCTGCTTCAGACCCGCCACGTAACCGGGCAGGGCGGCCGGCAGGACGATGTGCCAGGTGCCCTTCAGGCCGGTCGCGCCGAGCGTGCGGCCCGCGCGCAGGAACAGCGGCGGCACCTGGTCCACGCCCGACACCAGGCCGTTGGCGATGGACGGGACGGCGCCGAGCAGGATCACCGCGTACATCATCGAGTTGTTCAGGCCCAGCCAGATCACCGCCGGCGGCACCCAGGCGACCGACGGCAGGGACTGCAGGCCCGACAGGATCGGGCCGATCGCCGCGCGGACGAACTTCACCCGGGCCACGATCAGGCCCAGCGGCGTGCCGATCGCCAGCGCGAAGCAGAAGCCCAGCAGGCCGCGCGAGACGCTGGTCCAGATGTAGCCGAGCAGCTCGCCCTGGAGCCACGCCGTGTGCACGACGTCCCAGACGGCCGACGGCGAGGGCAGTTTCGTCGGATCGTCGACGATCCTGAAGGAGACGAGGGCCTGCCAGACCGCCAGCACCAGCGCGACGGCGAGGACGGGCGGCAGGATCTTCTCGGTGAAGGTTTGCCGGAACGGTGTGCGGCTCGTCTGCCGCGTCTCCAGCGCGTCGAGGCCGGCCTCAAGACCGGCGAGATCGTTGCCGTCCTTGGCGACGGTCGTCGAATCAGTGCTGGCCATGACGGCGGATCTCCCCACGCAGTTCTTCGGTGATCTCGACGGACAGTTCCGCGACGGCGGTGTCCTCGATGCGGCGCGGATGCGGGATGTCCACCGTCCACTCGCGGGCGATGCGCCCCGGGCGGGAGGACAGCAGCACCACGCGCTGCGCGAGCCGGACCGCCTCGCGCACGTTGTGCGTGACGAACAGGACGGACACCCGCGTCTCGCGCCAGATGCGGGTCAGCTCGTCGTGCAGCACGTCCCGTGTGATGGCGTCGAGCGCCGCGAACGGCTCGTCCATCAGCAGCAGCCGGCTCTCCTGCGCGAGCGCCCGGGCCAGCGCGACCCGCTGGCGCATGCCGCCCGACAGCTCGTGCACCCGCTTGCCGTACGCGCCCTTGAGCCGGACCAGTTCGAGCAGTTCCTCGGCCCGGTCGCGGCGCTCCGCCTTCGGTACGCCCCGCAGCTTCAGGGCGAGTTCGATGTTCTTGCCCGCGGTCAGCCACGGGAACAGCGCGTGCTCCTGGAACATGAGCGCCGGGCGGCCGTCCGTCGTGATGTCGCCGGCGCTGGGGCGGTCGAGGCCCGCCACCAGGTTGAGCAGCGTGGACTTGCCGCAGCCCGAGGCCCCCAGGAGGGTGACGAACTCGCCGGGCGCGACATCGAGGGTGATGTCGTCGAGGACGAGCTGCTGCCCGGCGGGGCCCGCGAACGACTTCGAGACGTGCTCGATCCGGGCGGCGTGCGTGGCCGCCTCGGTGCCGTCGGCGGCCTTGGCGAGGGTCGTGGCCATGGTCGTCACCTCCTGGGAACTGGTCGGGTTGCGGGCTTACTTGACGCCGAGACCGGCGTCGTCGACCGCGGGCTCGCCCTCGGCCTCGAGGACCTTGTTCAGCGGCGCGAGGTCGTAGATGCCCTTCAGGTCCGGCTCCTCCAGCAGCCCCGCCTTGACGGCGTGCTCCGCCTCGGTGCTGAGGGTCGAGGCCAGCGGGTCGTCGGTGAACCGGATCGACTTCCACGCCGGGTCCAGCACCTCGGCGGGCAGCGCCTTGCCGGTCTCCTTCTCCAGGAGCTCGTTCGCCGCCTCCTTGGCCGCGTCCGGGTTGGCGTTGATCCACTTGTTGGTGGTGACCGAGGCCTTGAGGACGGCCTCGACGACCTTCGGGTGCTTCTGGAGGAACTCCTGCCGCACGATGATGTTCGTGATCACGAACTTCTTGTCCGGCCACAGCGTCGCCTCGTCGAGCAGCTCCCTGCCGCCCTCGGCGACCAGCTTCGACGCGGTCGGCTCCGGCACCCACGCGCCGTCGATGGACCCGGCCTTGAAGGCGTCCGGGGTGACCTTGTTGTCGCTGCGGACGACCGTGACGTCGCCCTTGCCGCTCTGCGGGTCGACCTTCCAGCCCTGCTCCGCGGCCCAGTTGAGGAACGCCACGTCCTGCGTGTTGCCCAGCTGCGGGGTCGCGATCCGCTTGCCCTTGACGTCCTTCAGGGACTTGATCTTGTCCGGGTTCACCACGAGCTTGACCCCGCCGGACGCCGAACCGCCGATGATGCGCAGGTTCTTGCCGCCGGACTTGGTGTAGCCGTTGATGGCGGGGGAGGGGCCGATCCAGCCGATGTCGATGGAGCCGGAGTTGAGCGCCTCGATCTCCGAGGGGCCGGCGTTGAAGACGGCCGACTCGACCTTGGTGCCGCCCAGAGCCTCCTGGAAGAAGCCCTTCTGGACCCCCACCAGAGCGGTGCCGTGGGTCAGGTTGCCGAAGTAACCGATCTTGACGGTGTCGAGGCCGTCGATCTTCTTTGCCCCGGCGGCGACCTTGGCGGCGCCGTCGTCCTTGGCCTGGGAACCGTAGCCGCAGGCGGCCAGGGTGAGCAGGGGAAGCGCGGCGATGACCGCGAGGCTGCGGCGCACGGCGGAGGGAGCAGGCACGGGAGGTGTTCCTCTCGTTGGCCCGGCGGTCACGGTCTTTCAGGTCGTGGCCGGGAGGTCGGCAGGTTTGCGTCTACGGCGGTGGGGGGTGCGGGCGCGCATGCGGTGCGCGTACGTCAGCGCACACATCGCGCCACTCCGCCCTGCCCGCTGCCGAGCGCACCGCTGCCGACGCGGCCGCCCTCCTTCGCGAACGTGGAGTAGAAGTCGGGGGACGTCATGTCAGAAGTCCCACCCGTCGTCGTCCGACTCGTCCTTGACCGGCTCGGGGGCGGCGAAGGACTCGCCGACCATGCCCGCGGTCAGGGTCGTGCCGTCGTTCGGGTCGATCAGGATGAACGAGCCGGTGCGCCGCGAGTCGGCGTAGGAGTCGACCGGCAGCGGCTCGGCGGTGCGGATCTTGACCCGGCCGATGTCGTTGGCGACGAGCTGCCCCGGGTGCGGGTGCAGGGACAGGTCGTCGAGCGTGAGCCGGGAGGGGATGTCCTTGACGATCGCCTTGACCGTGCGCGTGCCGTGCTTGAGCAGCACGCGGTGGCCGACGGTCAGCGGCGCGTCCGCGACGTGGCAGACGGTCGCCTCGATGTCCTGCGTGGTCGGGGGCGCGTCCTTGCTGGGCACGATCAGGTCGCCGCGCGAGACGTCGATGTCGTCCTCCAGCAGGACGGTCACCGACTGGGTGGTCCAGGCGACGTCGACCGGCTCACCGAGCAGGTCGATACCGGAGATCTTCGTGGAGCGGCCCGACGGCAGCACCGTGACCTGCTCGCCCACGCGGAACGAACCGGCCGCGATCTGGCCGGCGTACCCCCGGTAGTCGGGGTGGTCCGCGCTCTGCGGCCGGATCACGTACTGCACGGGCAGCCGGGCGTGGCAGTGGCTGAGGTCGTGGCTGACCGGCACGGTCTCCAGGTGCTCCAGCACGGTCGGGCCGCCGTACCAGTCCATGTGCGAGGACGGGTCCACCACGTTGTCGCCGACCAGCGCCGAGATCGGGATCGCGGTGACCTCCGGCACGCCCAGCTCGGTCGCGTACGCCGTGAACTCCTCGGCGATTCCCGCGAACACCTTCTCCGCGTAGCCGACGAGGTCCATCTTGTTGACCGCGAGGACCACGTGCGGCACGCGCAGCAGGGCGGCGATGGCGGCGTGCCGGCGGGTCTGCTCCACGACGCCGTTGCGGGCGTCGACCAGGATCACCGTCAGCTCGGCGGTGGAGGCGCCGGTGACCATGTTCCGCGTGTACTGCACGTGCCCGGGGGTGTCGGCGAGGATGAACCGCCGCCGGGGCGTGGCGAAGTAGCGGTAGGCCACGTCGATGGTGATGCCCTGCTCCCGCTCGGCCCGCAGGCCGTCCGTCAGCAGCGCGAGGTCCGGGGCGTCCTGGCCGCGGCTCGCGGAGGCGCGCTCCACGGCCTCCAGCTGGTCGGTGAGGACCGACTTGGAGTCGTGCAGCAGCCGGCCCACCAGGGTGGACTTGCCGTCGTCGACGGAACCGGCGGTGGCGAACCGCAGCAGGGTGGTGGCCGAGAGCTCCTCGGTCGTGATCGTGCTCATCTCTAGAAGTACCCCTCGCGCTTGCGGTCTTCCATCGCGGCCTCGGACATCTTGTCGTCGGCGCGGGTCGCGCCGCGCTCGGTGAGCCGGGAGGCGGCGATCTCCACGATCACCTTCTCGATCGTGTCGGCGTCGGAGTCCACCGCGCCGGTGCAGGACATGTCACCGACGGTCCGGTAGCGCACCAGCCGCTTCTCGACGGTCTCGCCGTCCTTCGGCCCGCCCCACTCGCCGGCGGTCAGCCACATGCCGGCGCGCCGGAACACCTCGCGCTCGTGCGCGTAGTAGATCTCCGGCAGTTCGATGCCCTCGCGGGCGATGTACTGCCACACGTCCAGCTCGGTCCAATTGGACAGCGGGAAGACGCGCACGTGCTCGCCGGGGGCGTGGCGGCCGTTGTACAGGTTCCACAGCTCGGGGCGCTGGCGGCGCGGGTCCCACTGGGAGAACTCGTCGCGCAGCGAGAACACCCGCTCCTTGGCGCGGGCCTTCTCCTCGTCGCGGCGCCCGCCGCCGAAGACCGCGTCGAACCTCTCCGCCTGGATCTTCTCGGTCAGCGGCAGCGTCTGCAGCGGGTTGCGGGTGCCGTCCGGGCGCTCCTTGAGCACCCCGCGGTCGATGTAGTCCTGCACGGAGGCCACGTGCAGCCGCAGCCCGTGCTTCGCGACCGTGCGGTCGCGGTAGTCGAGGACCTCGGGGAAGTTGTGCCCGGTGTCCACGTGCAGCAGGGAGAACGGCACCGCCGCCGGGCGGAACGCCTTCAGCGCCAGGTGCAGCATGACGATGGAGTCCTTGCCGCCGGAGAAGAGGATCACCGGCCGTTCGAACTCGCCCGCCACCTCGCGGAAGATGTGCACCGCCTCGGACTCGAGGGCGTCGAGGTGCGACAGCGCGTACGGGCTGCCGGTCTCCTCGGACACGGTGGCGACGGTGGTCGTCATGCCAGTCCCCTTTCGGTCAGCAGGGCGTACACCGACGCCGCGGACTCCTGCACGGTCTGGTGCTGCGACTCGATCCGCAGATCGGGCGAGGCGGGCTCCTCGTACGGGTCGTCGACCCCGGTGAGGCCGGTCAGCTCGCCCGCGGCCTGCTTGGCGTACAGGCCCTTCACGTCCCGCTCGCTGCACACCTCGACGGGTGTCGCGACATGCACCTCGACGTAGCCGGTGCCGTTCGCCTGGTGCCGCTTGCGTACCGCCTCCCGGCTGTCCCGGTACGGCGCGATGACCGGGACGAGGGCCAGCACGCCGTTGCGGGCGAGCAGTTCGGCGACGAAGCCGATGCGCTGCACGTTGGTGTGCCGGTCCTCGCGGCTGAAGCCGAGGCCCGCGGAGAGGAACTCGCGGATCTCGTCGCCGTCGAGCACCTCGACCCGGCGGCCCCGCTCGCGCAGCCGGCCGGCCAGTTCGTGGGCGATGGTGGTCTTGCCCGCACTCGGCAGACCCGTGAGCCAGACGGTGGCTCCGGTGGTCACGTGAGTCTCCTGAATCGTCTGAGTCGTGGTCGTCATCCGTGCAGCCCGCACTCGGTCTTGGCCCGGCCCGCCCAGCGGCCCGCCCGGGCGTCCTCGCCCTCCAGGACCCGGCGGGTGCAGGGGGCGCAGCCGACGGAGGCGTAGCCGTCCATCAGCAGCGGGTTGGTCAGCACGCCGTGCTCGGTGACGTAGGCGTCCACGTCGTCCTGCGTCCAGCGGGCGATCGGGGAGATCTTGACCTTCTGCCGCTTGTCGTCCCAGCCGACCACCGGGGTGTCCGCCCGGGTCGGGGAATCGTCGCGGCGCAGGCCGGTCGCCCAGGCCTGGTAGCCCTTCAGGCCCTCTTCCAGCGGCCGGACCTTGCGCAGCTTGCAGCACAGGTCGGGGTCGCGGTCGTGCAGCTTCGGCCCGTACTCGGCGTCCTGCTCGGCGACCGTCTGGCGCGGGGTGAGCGTGATGACGTTGACGTCCATCACGGCGTCGACCGCGTCACGGGTGCCGATGGTCTCCTCGAAGTGGTAGCCGGTGTCGAGGAAGACGACGTCGACGCCGGGCATGGCGCGGGAGGCGAGGTGGGCGACCACCGCGTCCTCCATGGACGAGGTCACGCAGAACCGCTTGCCGAACGTGCCGGCGGCCCACTGGAGGATCTCCAGCGCTGAGGCGTCCTCCAGGTCGCGGCCCGCCTGCTCGGCGAGCGCCTTCAGCTCTTCGGTGGTGCGCTCTTCCTGAGCGGTCGTCATATCCGTTCCCCTCCGGAGTCGGATCGCTGCTGCCCCCGAGCCAGCAGGCCCAGGAACTTCAGCTGGAAGGCCCGGCTGCACGCCGCGCATTCCCACGCGCCGTGTCCCTCCTCACTCGGCCGCAGGTCCTCGTCCCCGCAGTACGGGCAGTAGAACGGGGCCATCCGCTCGCTCACGACAGGGCCTCCTCGCCGGCCCGGGCCGCCCAGGCGGCGAACCGCTCGCCGTCCTCGCGCTCCGCCTGGAACCGCTTCAGCACGCGCTCGATGTAGTCCGGCAGTTCGTCGGAGGTGACCTTCAGGCCGCGCACCTTGCGGCCGAAACCGGCCTCCAGGCCGAGCGCGCCGCCCAGGTGCACCTGGTAGCCCTCGACCTGCTCGCCCCGGTCGTTGAGGACCAGCTGGCCCTTGAGACCGATGTCCGCGACCTGGATGCGGGCGCAGGCGTTGGGGCAGCCGTTGAGGTTGATGGTGAGCGGCTCGTCGAACTCCGGCAGGCGCCGCTCCAGTTCGTCGATGAGCTGCGCGCCGCGCTGCTTGGTCTCGACGATGGCCAGCTTGCAGAACTCGATGCCGGTGCAGGCCATGGTGCCGCGCCGGAAGGAGGACGGCCGGGCGGTGAGGTCCAGCGCCTCCAGGCCCTCCACGAGCGAGTCGACCTTGTCCTGCTCGACGTCGAGGACGATCATCTTCTGCTCGACGGTGGTACGCACCCGGCCCGAGCCGTGGGCCTCGGCGAGGTCGGCGATCTTCGTGAGCGTCGCGCCGTCGACGCGGCCCACGCGCGGGGCGAAGCCGACGTAGAAGCGGCCGTCCTTCTGCCGGTGCACCCCGATGTGGTCGCGCCACTGGCTGGACGGCTGCTCCGGGGCGGGCCCGTCGGTCAGCCTGCGCCCCAGGTACTCGTCCTCCAGCACCTGCCGGAACTTCTCCGCGCCCCAGTCGGCGACGAGGAACTTCAGGCGGGCGCGGTTGCGCAGCCGGCGGTAGCCGTAGTCGCGGAAGATGGAGATGACGCCCTCGTAGACGTCCGGGACGTCATCGATCGGCACCCAGGCGCCCAGCCGCACGCCCAGCTTGGGGTTGGTGGACAGGCCGCCGCCGACCCACACGTCGAACCCGGGGCCGTGCTCGGGGTGGCGGACGCCGACGAACGCGACGTCGTTGATCTCGTGCACCACGTCCAGCAGCGGCGAGCCCGAGATGGCCGTCTTGAACTTGCGGGGGAGGTTGGAGTACGCCGGGTTGTTCAGCACCCGGCGCTTCATCTCCTCCAGGGCCGGGGTGGCGTCGATGATCTCGTCCTCGGCGATGCCCGCCACCGGGGAGCCGATCATCACGCGCGGCGTGTCGCCGCAGGCGGTGACGGTGGACAGGCCCACGCCCTCCAGCCGGTTCCAGATCTCGGGCACGTCCTCGATCCGGATCCAGTGGTACTGGACGTTCTGCCGGTCGGTGATGTCGGCCGTCCCGCGCGCGAACTCCTGCGACACCTCGCCGATGACGCGCAGCTGCCGCGTGGTCAGCGCCCCGCCGTCGATGCGCACCCGCAGCATGAAGTACTCGTCGTCCAGCTCCTCCGGCTCCAGGACGGCCGTCTTGCCGCCGTCGATGCCGGGCTTGCGCTGGGTGTACAGACCCCACCAGCGCATCCGGCCGCGCAGGTCGTTCGGGTCGATCGAGTCGAAGCCCCGCTTGGAGTAGATCGTCTCAATGCGTGTCCGCACATTGAGACCGTCGTCGTCCTTCTTGAACTGCTCGTTGCCGTTCAGCGGGGTGAAGTGCCCCGCGGCCCACTGGCCCTCACCGCGGTGACGGCTCACCTTGCGGCGGGGAGTCGCGGCGGCAGGCTTCTGCGGGGTGGCGGCCATGGTGGATACGTCCTTCGGGACAGGCGGAAATGCGGCTCTGACCTGCGCGTGCGGGCGCATGGGCATACGTGCGCGTCATTGCGCGGGAACGAGACGAGAAAAGGGGATGCCGGGCGCGTGCTGAGTGCTCTCAGTGCGCCGGACAGATGGCGCTGGACATGCGGCCGAGGTCGACGTGCCGTCGACTCACCAAGGCGATTCCAGTTCCAGACATGACGGAAGCGTGTCATGGCGATCTGGACACAGTCCAGCTTTGTCCGAGATGCGGACACCCTTGTCTCGTAGGGCGAGACAAGGGTGTCCTGGGTCACATCGGGCCGTACGGCGGTGTCCGGGCAGGTCAGGCCGGGAACGCTCCAGGCCACGGTCCTGGAGCCGAGACCTCCGCTTCCTCCTCGACCTTGGTGTCGAACAGCTTGAAGCCGCGGCGCTGGTAGTTGTCCATCGCGTGCTCACCGTCCTTGCTGCAGGTGTGCAGCCAGACCCGCTTCGTCGGGGCCAGTCCCGCCCAGCGGTCGGCCAGGTCCCAGGCCCGGGCCGTGCCGTACGACAACAGGTGTCCGCCGATGCGCCGGCCGCGGAACGCGGGCAGCAGCCCGAAGTACACGATCTCCACGACCGCGTCGTCCTGCGCCTCCAGTTCCACGTACCCGGCGGGCGTGCCCCGGTCGTACGCGACCCACGTCTCCACGCCCGGCCGCTCCAGGTGCTCGCGCCAGCGGTCGTACGACCAGCTGAGCCGGTCGGTCCAGCAGATGTCGCCGCCCACCGAGGCGTACAGGAAACGGCTGAACTCGGGGGAGGGCACCTCGGAGCGGACGATCCGCACGTCCCCCTCCGGCGCGGCGGCCGGCAGCAGGTCGGTCGGCGCGGTCTGCTCCAGGGACCAGGTGGTCACGGCGATGGTGGTCATGCGGGCCAGAAAACCATCCGGCCCACGCGTCTGTCGATCGGCCGGGTGCCGGGCCCGCTCGTCCCTACTCGTCCGTCGATCCGCCCAGTGCCCGGTCGACGGAGGCCAGCGGCAGCGCGAACAGCATCCGCCCGGACTGCGACCACACCTCGCCGGTCTCCTCCCAGTAGGACAGCGCACCCGACCGGCCGCTCCAGCAGTGCCGGGTCCCGTCCGTCCCGCACTCCGTCGCCCGGGCCCCCTCCGCGTCCTGGCGCCACAGCGTGCCGTGCCCGCCCGGGGAGCCCGCCGCGCGGTCCAGGTACCAGGCCGAGCGGTAGGCCATCACCCCGCGCACATCGGCCGTCTTCGTCTCGTACGCCTCGACCGGCTCCGCGCGCCCCGCCGAGCCCGTGGCCAGCAGACCGGAGCGGGCGGGATCGCGGCTGAGCGCGTAGCGCCACAGCCGGGTCGGGCGGTCACCGTCCGCCGGGACCCACTCGCTCGCGACCAGGCTGTCCGGGGCCGTGCTGCGGTCCAGGGACACGGCGGCCGGACGCGGCGCCGCACGGCCGGGCAGGGTGTAGGAGCCGACGGCGGGCAGCACGTACCGGGAGCCGTGCGCCGCCCAGCCGCCCCGGACCCGGCCGACCGCGTCGGTGTCCACGGTGGCGCGCTGGATGCGGTCCAGGTCGTACACGTACAGCGCGTCCCGGTCGCCCTCGCGGGTCGTCACCAGCAGCTTGTCCTGGTACCAGACCATCCCGGACAGCGGGGAGACCAGGCCCCGGTAGTCCCGCCCGCCGTCCACCGGGACCGCCAGCAGGGCCCAGGTGTAGCGCAGCCGGGCGGGGTCGTTCGCGTCGACGAAGGCGACCTTGGCCAGACCCCGCCCGGGGTCCGGGCCGTCGAGGGAGCCGCCCCCGGCGCCGCCGCGGCTCCAGCCGGACAGCACCACGCGGTTGCCGGCCCAGCGGCCGTCGTCGTCCGCGTCGCCCGAGGTGGTGACCGCGCCGGGCCGCCAGCCCCGGGTGTCGGAGGCGCCGAAGCAGTAGGCGCGCGTGGCCGCCGGTTCCACCGGCAGGCTGTGCTTCTCGGGGCCGGCGCAGTCCGCCGCGTTGCGCAGCGGCAGATCGGCGCCCTCCAGCACCGCACTGACGCCGACGGGCCGTCCCATCCGCGACGCGAGCCGGTCGAGCCACGGCCCGGGCACCCGCTGCTCGGCCAGCGGCAGCCGTCCGGTCTCGGCCCCGACCGGCCGCAGGGCCCCGGGGGCGTCGGCGACGGTGGCCTGCGAGGCGCTGATCATGGTGGCGGCGGCGGTGAGCGCGAGGGCCGTCCCGGCCAGGGTCGCGCGCAGCGCCCTGCCCCGCCTGCGCCGCCGGTGTCTGCCGCGATGCTTCATAACGTCCTCCCGAGGCGGACCAACTGCGCCTTGTGATCCGTGCGTTGACGGAGGAGCAGGTGGGGTGGCCCGTACAGGGATGCTACGGCAGGGGGAGGGGGCGGCGGACGAAGACCCCGCAAATATGCGAAAGATGCACTCCTCGGGGCGGCCCGGGCTCCACAGCGCGTGAAGCTCAGGGCGCCACCGGGGACCGACGCAGCCGCGTCACCGCCGGCGCGGTCGAGTGCGGCAGCAGATCACCCGGGTCGTCCGGCAGCAGCACCTCGACCTCCACGTCCTCGGCGAACCGGTACGGCCGGTGCTCCAGGAACGCCCCCAGATAGCGCCGTACCCGCGACATCTCGGCGCGCACCGTCACCGTGCGGTCCGGGTCGCCGAACACGTCCGCGGCCAGGCCCGAGGCGCTGCGGCCGGAGCGGTGCACGGCGAGCAGGTACAGCAACTCGGCGTGCCGGGGACTCAGTTCCCTGGTCCACGAGCCCGCCCCGCCGGTCACCCGCACCGACCAGCGCCGCGCCTGCCCGAGGTCCAGCACGATCCTGCTCCCGCCGCGCGGCACGGGCTCGCCGGCCGCCGGCCGCAGCAGCCAGCCCCCCGCCAGCGGCTCCACCGCGCACAGCCCGAGCGCCGGCAGCCATCTCGGGCCCGCCGACAGCGACTTGGGCAGGGCCACGCGCCGCGTGTACGGCATCCCGCTCACCGCGGCCGTCCAGCCGTCCGCGTCGACGGCCAGGGCACGCCCGCCGAGCCGGGCCAGCACCGGTGCCGCCACCGCACGCAGCCGCTCCAGGGACTCCACGTGCATCTCCCGCAGCCGGGCCTCGGCGAGCTTGGCCACCGAGTCGACCCAGGAGAGCGTGGCCGGATGCATCGTCTCCAGCGGCCCGCTGACGTCCACCACGCCCAGCAGCCGGCCGTCCCGCGGATCCGTCAGGGGAGCGCCGGCGCACGTCCAGCCGGCCTGGGAGCGCACGAAGTGCTCCGAAGCGAAGACCTGGACGGGCCGGCGCACCACCGCCGGCGTGCCCAGGCCGTTGGTGCCGACGACACTCTCCCGCCAGTCCGCGCCCAGTTCGAAGCCGAGCCCGTCCGCCCGGCGCAGCACCGGCGCGCTGCCCTCGCGCCACAGCACCCGGCCGTCCTCGTCGGCCACGACCATGATGTGGTGGGCGATGTCCGCCGCGGCCAGCAGGCCCTGCCGCAGCACCGGCAGCACGTGGCGCAGCGCCGACGCCTCGCGCCGCCGCTGCACCTCCTCGCGGGAGAGCGGATCCGCCCGGACGTCGCGCTCGGGATCGACGCCGCTGCGCAGCATGCGTTCCCAGGACTGCTCGATCACGGGCCGTGGCCGCACGGGGGAGGGCTGCCCGGACAGCCGGGCGGAACGGACCTCGCTCAGGACCCGGGCCGCGCGCGTGGTGTCCACAGCGGCCAGGTGCGTGACGTCCATGCGCGTGCGCCCCCCGAAGTTGCATTTTTGACCGTCTGTCTCATAGTGCCGTCTGCCCCGGGGGGTGCGGGCACAGTCCGCACACAGTCACCAGCAAGTTGCAACCCCCTGCAACCCTGGTGGACGGCCCGGCCCTGACCGAAACTTGAGCCGCGCCGTCCCGAGCGGCGTTCAGCGGCTCGAACGGGCCAGTGCGGCGGGGGTGGTGCCGTGTCGGCGCAGCACCACCCCCGCTCCCCGCGCGCGGGTCAGGACGCCGCGTCGGTCTCCGGCCGGGCCCGCTCCACCACCGACGCCAGGCCGAGCGTGTGCGGCAGCGTCCCGAAGGCCGCGCCCCCGTCGCCGCCCAGCCGCGCGGCACAGAACGCGTCGGCGACCTCCGGTGGCGCGAAACGCACCAGCAGCGAGCCCTGGAGCACCAGCGCGAGCCGCTCCGCCAGGCGCCGCGCCCGGCCCTCCACGCCCTCCAGGTCGGCGAGTTCGGTCAGCAGGTTCTTGATGGCCCCGTCCAGCCGGTGGTCGGCGCCGCGCGCCTGACCGACCTCCCGCAGGTAGGCGTCGAACGCCCCCGGCTCCCGCCGCAGCGCCCGCAGCACGTCGAGCGCCTGGACGTTGCCCGCGCCCTCCCAGATCGAGTTCAGCGGCGACTCGCGCACCAGCCGCGGCATCCCGGACTCCTCGACGTAGCCGTTGCCGCCCAGGCACTCCGCGGCCTCCACCGCGACCGCCGGGCACCGCTTGGTCACCCAGTACTTGGCCGCCGGCACCGCGATCCGCAGCAGGGCCCGCTCCTGCTCGCCGCCGTCGTCGCAGGCCGCCGCCAGCCGCAGCGCCAGGGTCGTCGCCGCCTCCGACTCGATCGCGAGGTCGGCGAGGACGTTGCGCATCAGCGGCTTGTCGACGAGCTTGCCGCCGAACGCCTCGCGGTGGGCGCTGTGGTGCACGGCCTGCGCCACCGCCTGCCGCATCAGTCCGGCCGAGCCGAACACGCAGTCGAGCCGGGTCGCCGCGACCATCTCGATGATGGTGCGCACCCCGCGCCCCTCCTCGCCGACCCGGCGCGCCCACGTCCCGTCGAACTCGACCTCCGCGGAGGCGTTCGAGCGGTTGCCGAGCTTGTCCTTGAGCCGCTGGATCAGGAACACGTTGCGCGTGCCGTCCCGCAGTACCCGCGGCACCAGGAAGCAGGTCAGCCCCTGCGGGGCCTGCGCCAGCACCAGGAAACCGTCGGACATCGGGGCCGAGCAGAACCACTTGTGCCCGGTCAGCTCGTACGTTCCCGCCTCGGCGAGCGGCCGCGCGGAGGTGGTGTTGGCCCGGACGTCGCTGCCGCCCTGCTTCTCCGTCATGGCCATCCCGAACAGGGCCCCGGCCTTCAGGTGCGCGGGCCGCAGCTCACGGTCGTAGATCATGGACGTCAGCCGCGGCTCCCACTCGGCGGCCAGGTCCGGATCCGCGCGCAGGGCGGGCACGGCCGCGTGCGTCATCGACAGCGGGCAGCCGTTGCCGGCCTCGACCTGCGTCCACACCACGAAGGCGGCGGCCCGCCGCAGATGCCCCGCGGGCCGTCCCCAGGCCGCGGTCAGGCCGGCCGAGACGCCCTTGCCGAGCAGCCGGTGCCAGGCCGGATGGAATTCCACCTCGTCGACGCGGTGGCCGTACCGGTCGTGCGTGCGCAGCCGCGGCGGGTTCTCGTTCGCCTGCGCGCCCCACTCCTGCACCTGGGCCGAGCCGGAGGTCCGCCCGAGCGCCGACAGCTCCCCGAGCACCTCCTCGCGCAGCTCCGGCTCCAGATGCCGTTCGACCGCGGCGGCCAGGGCCCGGTCCGCGGAGAAGACGTCGTACCCGACCAGCGGCGGGACCTGGTTCGTCACGAGGTGCGTGCTGCCTGCCATGGTGCGAACGTACCCCGCGGTAGCACCCCGGTCACCAGCGGACCCGGCCCGGCCGGCGAAGAGACGGCCTGTGGGTGAGTGGGGCCGGGCTCGACGGATACCGTTAGGGGGTGCAGCCAGCAAGTGAAATCCCCGACACGCCCTCCGGGCGCCTCCACCGGGCACGGGCCCTCTACCGGAACGTCTCCAAGCGCAGGACCGCCTGGCTGCTGCTCAAGGACACCGTCAACTCCTGCATCGAGTACCGCATCCTGGGGCTCGCGGCCGAGGCCGCCTTCTTCACGCTGCTGTCGGTGCCGCCGCTGCTGCTGAGCATGATCGGGCTGCTCGGCTACGTCGACGCCTGGACCGGCGCCGACACCATCCAGAGCCTGCGCACCAACCTCCTGGAGGCCTCGCGCACGGTGCTGTCCGACCGCGGCGTGCGCGAGATCGCCGAGCCGATCCTGCACGACGTGATGAAGGGCGGCCGGGTCGACGTCATCTCCCTCGGCTTCCTGATCGCGCTGTGGTCGGGCTCCCGCGCGGTGAACGTGTTCATCGACACCATCACCGTGATGTACGGCCTCGACGGCGTCCGGGGCATCGTCAAGACCCGCCTGCTGGCCTTCCTGCTGTTCATCGTCGCCCTGCTGATCGGCTCGGTCGCGCTGCCGCTGATGGTGGCGGGCCCGGACGCGGTGGTGGACATCCTGCCCTGGTCGACGACGGTGGTGCAGGTCCTGTACTGGCCGGTGGTGATACTGCTGTCGATCGTCTTCCTCACCACCCTGTACCACGTGTCCGTGCCGGTGCGCTCCCCGTGGATCGAGGACGTGCCCGGCGCGCTCGTCGCCCTCGGCATGTGGGTGCTGGGCAGCTTCCTGCTGCGGATCTACCTCCAGAACACCGTCGAGGGCGCCACCATCTACGGCTCGCTCGCCGCCGCCGTCGCCGTCCTGCTGTGGATCGGCGTGTCCGCGTTCGCCGTGCTCGTCGGGGCCGCGGTGAACGCCGCCATCGACCGGGTCTGGCCGGCCGCCGCGACGGCCGCGGCCCGCGAGGCCAACGAGCGGATGCGGCAGGCGCAGGTCGCCGAGTACGTGGCGCGCGCCGCCGCCCGCGGCGAGACCGACCCCGACATGCCGTCCGAGTTCCCCGAGCGCTGGTCCCGCTTCCTGCCCCCGGAGGACGTCACGGCCCGGCTGCGCACGCAGGTGAAGTCCACCCACACCAAGAACGGCCACAGCCACGGCAACGGGGAGGGGCAGCCGCCCGCCGAGAAGTGACGCGCCGGCCGGTCTCAGGCCTGCCAGGTGCCGGCCGCCGCCTCCTCCCGCACGAAGTCCGCGAAGTCCCTGGGCGCCCGGCCCAGCACCTCCTCGACCCCGCGCGAGAGGTGGGCGTTGCGGCCGTCGAGGAGCGTGCCGAAGATCCCCGTCAGGGCCTCCACCTCCCGCGGCGGCACCCCGAACCCGGCCAGGACCTCGCCGTAGTCCCGCGTCGTGACCGGCCGGTACGTCAGCGGCCGCCCCGTCGCCGCCGCGATCTCCGCGACCGCCTCCCCGAAGGTCAGCAGCCGCCCACCGGACAGGGCGAGGATCCGCCCCGCGTACCGGTCCCCGGCCGTCAGCGCGGCGACCACCACGTCCGCGACGTCCCGCACGTCCAGGAACGGCTCGCGCACCCCGTCGGCCGGGAACACCAGTCCGCCGCGGTCCCGCAGCTCCACCGCCAGCGGACCCTCGCTGAAGTTCTGCGCGAACCACGCGGCCCGCACCACGGTCCAGTCCGCGCCCGAGGCGCGCAGCGCCTCCTCGGCGGGCAGGGCCTGGTCCTCGCCCCGCGCGGACAGCAGCACCAGGCGCCGCACCCCGAGCCCGGCCGCCTCCCGCGCGAGCGCCCCGACCGCCTCGGCCGCACCCGGTGCCCCGACGTCCGAGGGGACCGCGAGGTAGGCCGCGTCGGCACCGCGCAGGGCGTCCGCCCAGGTCGAGCCGTCCCACCAGTCGAACCCGGTCGCGCGTGACGCCGCCCGCACGGTCAGCCCGGCGGCAGCGGCGGCGCGCGCCACCCGGCTGCCCGTGCGGCCGGAGGCGCCCGTCACCACCAGCGTCCTGCCCTCGGCGGGTCCCGTCGTGTTCCGTGTCGCGCCGCGCGCCGTGTTCGTCATGCCGTCGACTCAACTGCCCCACGCCGGACGGAACCATCGCTGAACGGCTCGTTCCCATACGCCCGCGTCTACGCTGGCCGCATGGACGCTCTCGCAGGCCTGCTCGAAGGCCCCCGGGCACGCGGCGCGTTCATGATCAGGGCGTGCTTCGACCCGCCCTGGGCGGTCCGGGTGGCGGACCGCGCGCCGCTCACCGTGATGCTCGCCGTGCGCGGCGAGGCCTGGGTCGTGCCCGACCGGGGCGAACGCACCCGGCTGCGCGCCGGCGACCTCGCCATCGCCCGCGGCCCCGACCCGTACACCTGCGCCGACGCCCCCGACACCGCCCCGCAGGCGCTGATCCTGCCCGGCCAGGAGTGCCGCCACCCCGACGGACGGCCCCTCAACGGCTCGATGGACCTCGGCGTGCGTGCCTGGGGCGACCGGCTCGACGGCTCCACCGTCCTGCTGATCGGCACCTACCCGATGCCCGGCGAGATCGGCGGGCGGCTGCTGGACGCCCTGCCGCCGCTGCTCACGCTCACGCCCGAGGTGTGGGACTGCCCGCTCACGCCCTACCTCTGCGCGGAGGTCGCGCGGGACGAGCCCGGCCAGGACGTCGTCCTGGACCGCCTGCTGGACCTGCTGGTCATCGCCGCGCTGCGGGCCTGGTTCGCCCGCCCGGAGGCGGCGGCGCCGGCCTGGTACCGGGCGCTGGCCGACCCGGTCGTCGGCGGGGTGCTGCGCCTGCTCCAGGACGATCCCGCGCACCCGTGGACGGTCGCCGGGCTCGCCGCCAGGGCCGGGGTGTCCCGGGCCGCGCTCGCCCGCCGCTTCACGGACCTGGTCGGCGAACCGCCGATGACGTACCTCACCGGCTGGCGCCTCGCCCTCGCCGCCGACCGCCTGCGCGGCTCCGACGACACCCTCGGCGCGGTGGCCCGCACGGTGGGGTACGGCAGCGCGTTCGCCCTGTCCACGGCGTTCAAGCGCGTGTACGGGGTGAGCCCGGCGGAGTACCGGCAGCGGCCGGTCTAGGGTCCCGGCGTCCCGGCCCGGCCCCTCGGACCGGCTCCCGGCCCGCGCGGGCCGCCGTCCCGCACGCCGGCGGCGTAGCCTGGCCCACGTGTATGCGGAACGGGCGTCGCGGCTCGCCGGGGCGGTCGTGTGGACCAACACCCCGGAGCGGTCCGGGGCGGGGCGGGTGCTGCCGGACGGGTGCATGGACCTGCTCTGGCACGACGGGCGGCTGCTGGTCGCCGGACCGGACACCCGGGCGTACCTCACCGGCGGCGCGGGCGGCCCCTGGTCCGGCATCCGCTTCCCGCCGGGCACGGCCCCGGCGCTCCTCGGCGTCCCCGCGCACGAGCTGCGCGACCGCCGCGTCGAACTCGCGGACCTGTGGCCCGCCTCCGAGGTGCGCAGGCTGGCCGCCCGCGTGCACGCGGCACCCGACCCCGGGAGCGGCCTGGAGGAGCTGGCGCTGCGGCGGGCGGCCGACACGGACCCCCCGGACCCGCTGCTGCGGCAGGTCGTCGCCGCCCTCGACGCGGGCCGCCCGGTCGCCGCCACCGCCGACGAACTCGGCATCGGGGCACGCCGGTTGCACCGCCGCTCCCTGGCCGCGTTCGGCTACGGACCCAAGACCCTGGCCCGCATCCTGCGGCTGCGCCGCGCCCTCGCGCTGGCCCGGGCCGGCACGCCCTTCGCGGAGACGGCCGTCCGGGCCGGGTACGCCGACCAGGCGCATCTGGCGCGGGACGTGAAGGAGCTGGCCGGGCTGACGCTGAGCGAGCTACTGCCCCGCGGCGGCTAGCGGGGCGAACAGGTCCACGCCGTTGCCGTCCGGGTCGAGCACCACGGCGTACCGCTGGCCCCAGAAGGCGTCCCAGGGCTTGAGCTCACCGCGGTAGCCGGCGCCGGTCAGCTCCGCGTACAGCGCGTCCACCTCGTCAGGTCCGTCGCACCGCAGCGCCAGCGAGGCCCGGCCCCCGCCCGGCGGGGCCTGCCACGCGGGCAGGAAGGAGCGGACCGTCTCCTCGGTGTCGAGCATCAGCCGCAGCCCGCCGGGCAGCCCGGCCTCGGTGTGCGGCTGCCGCCCGGCGTCCTCGGGGAAGGCGAACCCGAGCCGGCGGTAGAAGGCGACGGAAGCGGCCATGTCGGAGACGACCAGGCCGATGGCATCGAATCGTGCGGTCATGGGCGCACCGTAGGCGGGCCCGCGGCGACCGGTCTTGAAGGAAACGGACACCGGCGGCACTGTCCGATCCGTCCAAGACCGCCCCGCGGCCGGCCCGTAGCGTCGCCGCCATGACGACCACGACACGGCCATCGAGGCACCTGAGCGTCTCCATCGACCGCCCGCCGCGGGAGGTCTACGACTACGCCCGCGACCCCGCCCACATCCCCGACTGGGCACCCGGACTGGCGAGCTCCCTGCGGCCGGTGGACGGCCGGTGGGTGGGGGAGTCGCCCCTGGGGCGGATCGTGGTGGACTTCGCGCCCCGCAACGACTTCGGCGTACTCGACCACGACGTCACGCTGCCCTCGGGGCAGACCGTGCACAACCCCATGCGGGTGATCGCCGACGGGCCCGGCTGCGAGGTGGTGTTCACCCTGCGCCGGCAGCCGGGGACGAGCGACGAGGAGTTCCGCCGCGACGCGGAGGCGGTCTCCGCCGACCTGGCCACGCTCAAGCGGGTGATGGAACGGGGCTGAGGGCGGCAGGGGAGGCCGGAGCCCGTGGGGGCGAAAGTTTTCGGCGGCCCCGCGCCCTCCCGGCCGACCCGGATCTCCTAGGTTCGGGTGCCATGGCACCACGACTGCTCGTCCACACCCGCACCACCGGATACCGGCACGACTCCATCCCGGCCGGCGTCGCCGCCCTGCGCGCCCTCGGCGCGTTCGAGGTGCACGCCACCGAGGACCCGGCGGCCCTGGAACGGCCCCTGGACGGCTACGCGGCCGTCGTCTTCCTCTCCACCAGCGGCGACATCCTCACCCCGGCCGGCCGGGAGCGGCTCGCCGCGTACGTCGAGTCGGGCGGCGGCTTCGCCGGCGTCCACGCGGCGGCGTGCACGGAGTACGGCTGGCCGTACTACGGCGAACTGCTCGGCACGTGGTTCGACCGGCACCCCCGCCTCCAGCCCGGCAGGGCCGTCGTCGAGGACCACGACCACCCGGCGACCCGGCACCTGCCCGCGGTCTGGGACTTCACCGACGAGTGGTACGACTTCCGCACCAACCCGCGCGGCTCGGTCCGCGTCCTGGTCACCGCCGACGAGTCCTCCTACGAGGGCGGCGGCATGGGCGAGGACCACCCCCTGGTCTGGTGCCGCGACCACGGCCGGGGCCGGGTCTTCTACACGGCCCTCGGGCACGCCCCGGAGGCCTACGACGACCCCGTCTTCCGGGCGCACCTGCTGGGCGGCATCTCCTGGGCGGCCGCGCTGCCCCTGCCCTGACAGGGGCAGCGCGGCCGCCGAGTGCGCCGGAGCGGGGCGGGGAGGCGACGCTCAGCCGGCGTCCGGCACCGCGGGGCGGACCGCGACCGCGTCGACCTCGAACAGCATGCCGGGCAGGGCCAGTGAGGCGACGCCGCTCAGGGTCTGCGCCGGGAGCCGGTCGCCGAAGCGGGTGTGCAGGGCCTTGCCGAGCACCTCCAGCTTGCCGGGGTCGTGGTCGACGACGAACGTGCCGAGCCGGACGACGTGTTCGAAGCCCAGCCCCACCCCCTCCAGCGCCGACCGCAGCCGGTCGAAGGCCAGGTCGACCTGTGCGGCGAAGTCCCCCGGCACGGGCGCGCCGGTGGCGTCGGACGCGTACTGGCCGGCGATGAAGACCGTCTCGCCGGGGGCCGAGACGGCGTGGCTGTAGCCGAACGGGGTGGGGTCGTGGAGCGTGGCCGGATTGGTGATCGTGCGCGAGTCGCGCGTCATGACCGGGCAGTCCTTTCGCGGTGTGCGGCCGCCGCCCGCGGCGGCCCTGTCCCTCCTGCCAACTCCCGGCGTCCACGGCCGCATTCCGCGCGTGGCGGGCTCCCGGCGCACGCGCGTCACGAACGCCCGCCGTCCGCAGGGGCGGGACTCCCCCTACACCCCCGGCGCGGCCGTGCTCGCCCGTTCCACCAGGCGCGTCGACAGCTCCGTCCGGGTGCTCTCCGGCCGGTGCCCGTCCATCAGGCGCAGCAGCGACCGCAGGGCCGTCGCGGCCATCTCCGCCAGTGGCTGGCGGACCGTGGTCAGCGCCGGGGACGCCCAGCGCGCCTCCGGCAGGTCGTCGAAGCCGACCACGCTCACGTCGTCCGGGACCCTCAACCCCCGTTCGGCGAGGGCCTGGTAGACCCCCAGGGCCATCCGGTCCGAGCAGACGAACACGGCCGTCGGCGGCTCGGGCAGGTCGAGGAGCTCCAGCGTGCGGCGCCGGGCCTGGAGTTCGTCGAACCCGGCGTGGCGGACGTACTCGGATCGCTGCCGGACCCCGGCGGACGCGAGCGCCGAGCGGTAGCCGGCGACCCGGGCGCTGCTGCACAGGGTGCGCCGGGACCCCGCGACCACGGCGATCCGCTGGTGTCCCAGGCGGAGCAGGTGCTCGGTGGCCGTCAGACCGCCCTGCCAGTTCGCCGCCCCCACCGACACCACGCCCTCCGGCGGTTCCTGCACCGGATCGATCATCACGAACGGGATCCGGTGCTGTTCGAGCCAGGCGTACTGCGAGGCGCTCAGCTCGGCCAGGTTGAACAGCACCCCGGCGGAGCCCCGGGCGACGAGCTTGTCCAGCCAGCCGCGTTCCGGGCGCCCCGCCCGGGAACGGGTCAGCGCGGCCGACACCACGACCTCGAGGCCCGCGTCGTGCGCCGCCTCCTCCGCCCCGTGCAGCACGGCGCCCGACCAGGAACTCTCCAGCGAGTGCACGACCAGGTCGACGAGCCTCGGTGCCTTCGCCGCGTCGAAGCGGGGCCTGCGCACGTAACCGAGCCGGTCGAGCGCCTCGGTGACGCGGCGGCGGGTCTCGGGCGCGACGTCCTCGCGGCCGTTGACCACCTTCGAGGCGGTCGGCACCGAGACCCCCGCCTCGCGGGCCACGACCGCCAGCGTCGGACCGGCCGCCGCGCTCGCACTCGCCGTACGCACCATCGGGAACCCGCCTCTCCGGCCCGCCCGAGGGCCGTGGAAAGTTTCGACCAGCGCTGACCGCCGCGGTCCGGCTCCGACCCGGCAGAAAGCGCTTCCTACTGTAGGTGTGGCGCAGGACGGCGGGAAGACGGGCGGATTCACGGGTTCACGCCGGTCAAAACTTTCGAAACCCCGAACAACCCCCTCACTTGGGTGTCCACGTCCGCCGGAACCCGTGAAGTCCGCGGCCCGGGCCGGCCCCGCAGCCGGATCCGGCCCGGGCGGGACCTCGTGCCGGCGGCGACGCTCGCCTCACCACTGATGCCGTACGCCCCGTCACCGGTTACGCCGAACAGCCCTCGCACCCGCTCCCGTGCCGGAATACCGGGCCACGATGAGTTGCTCTGATCCTCACGGTGCACGAGCGCGGTGAGGAGGCTGGTGGACGCATGACGGCACACCGGACGGACCCCGTGGTGAGCACGCCGTACGGTGCCCTGCGGGGCAGGTACGAGCGCGGCGTCGCGGTCTTCCGCGGCATCCCCTACGCGGCACCCCCCTTCGGGCCGCGCCGATTCCGCCCGCCCGTGCCCCCGCCGCCCTGGGACGGCGTCCGCGACGCCGGTGCCTTCGGCCCCACCCCGCCCAAACCCCCGTACTCCGAGGCCTTCGCCCGCTACCTGTCCGACCCCGTCGTCCCCGGCGACGACATCCTCAACCTCAACGTCTGGACCCCCGACCCGGATCCCGGGGCGCGCCTGCCCGTCCTCGTCTGGCTCCACGGCGGCGCCCTGACCCGCGGCTCCTCCGCGGTACCGGTGTACGACGGCCACGCCTTCGCCCGGGACGGTGTCGTCTGCGTGTCGGTCAACTACCGGCTGGGCGTCGAGGGCTACGGACTGTTCCCCGACACGCCCCCCAACCCCGGCCTGCGCGACCAGATCGCCGCCCTGGCGTGGGTCCACGAGGCCGTCGAGGCGTTCGGCGGCGACCCCGGCCGCATCACCCTCTCCGGCCAGTCCGCCGGCGCCATCAGCGTCGGTGCCCTGCTCGCCGCCCCGCAGACCCGGGGCATGGTCCGCCGGGCCGTGCTGCAGAGCGGGCCGCCCGAGGCGTCCGAGCGGGCCAGGGTCCGCCGCATGGTGCGCCGGATGGCGTCCCGGCTGAGGATCCCCGCCACCGCCGAGGCCTTCGCCGCCGTCGACCGGGACCTGCTGCTGCGCACCCAGGCCGAGGTGGGCCGGCTCAGCAGCCCGGTCGTCGGCGGCCCCGCCTTCGGCATCGTCGTCGACGGCGACGTCGTCCCGCGCGACCCGCTGGACGCCCTGGTCGACGGCGCCGCACCCGGCGTGGAGCTGCTGCTGGGCTGGACCCGGGACGAGCACCGGCTCTGGCTCGTCCCGGGCGGCCTCGCCGAGCGCGTCGACCGACTGGGAGCCGTCGCCCTGGCCGGTGCCATGGCCCGCTGCCGCTGCGGCGGCGAGGTCGCGCGCGGCTACCGCGCCCTGCACCCCGGCGCCGGGACCGCCGACCTCGTCGGCCAGCTCGTCACCGACCACCTCCTGCGCGTCCCCCTGCACCGGCTCGCCGACGCCCGTGCGGAACCGTCGTACGTCTACGAGTTCGCCTGGCCCTCGGACCTCCCCGGCCTCGGCGCCTGCCACGCGCTGGAACTCGGCTTCGTCTTCGACACCGGGGACGCCCCCGAGTCCCGCAAGCTCGCCGGGGAGGGCGCGCCGCAGGAACTGGCGGACGCGATGCACGGGGCGTGGGTCCGGTTCGCGGCGGTCGGCGACCCGGGCTGGCAACGCTGGGACGCCACGCACCCGGTGCGGGTGTTCGGCGACAGGGCCCCCGGCGCGCCGGACGCCCTCGCCCACACCGCGTACGGCCCCCGCGACCGCGAACTCGCCCTCTGGGCACGCGACGCCGCCACCCCCGACACCTTCGCCCCGCCCCCGGCCGACGCCGGGCTCCCACGCGGCACGGAACTCCGCGCGGCCGTACGACGCCTCCGCCGCTCCGGGGCTCTGCGCCGGCACTGACGCGACCGGCTGGTCCCCGGCGCGCGGCCCCGGGCACGGTCCTCGTGGCACAGGCGTGGCATCACCGCCCCGCTGTTCGACGTGGCCGCCGGCGGGGGACGCCCGCACGGGACCAGGCGGGAACCGGCCCAGGCGAGGGAGCCGGCCCTGCGGCGGGTGCGCTGTTCGCCGCGGCGGTCGTGCCCCGGCCTGCGTCGCCGTGGCGCCGTACCCGGCCGCCGTCGCGCACGCCGGTGCCACCGCGACCTGGCCGCCTCGGCCGCGGTGCCCGCGTCACGCCGCCGTCAGTGCCTTCGCGATCCCCGCGATCGCCTCCGGACCGACCCGGCAGCACCCGCCGATCAGACGGGCGCCCGCGTCGCGCCAGCTGTCCACCTGGGCGGTGGTGAAGGTGGAGCGGCCCGTCCAGGCCCGGGCCCCGGCGTCCCAGGTCTCGCCGCTGTTGGGGTAGACGACGACCGGCTTGCCGGTCACCCGGGCCGTGGTCGCCGCCGCTGCCTCGACGTCCTCGGGCGCGCAGCAGTTCACCCCCACCGCGATCACCTCCTCCGCGTCGGCGGCCAGGGCGAAGGCCTCCTCCAGCGGCTGACCGGCCCGGGTACGGTCGCCCGCGACCGAGTACGTCAGCCAGGCCGGCACCCCGAGCCCGCGTACGGCCCGCAGCAGCGCCGCCGCCTCCTGCGCGTCCGGGACCGTCTCCAGCGCGAGGACGTCGGGCCGGGTCGCGGCCAGCACCTCCAGGCGCGGGCGGTGGAAGCGCTCCAGCTCCTCCACGGTCAGCCCGTAGCGGCCCCGGTACTCGGAGCCGTCCGCGAGCATCGCCCCGTACGGGCCCGCCGAGGCCGCCACCCACAAGGGCCGGGAGGCCCGGGCCCGTCGTGCCGCCTCCCGCGCCGACTCCACGCTCAGCGCCATCAGCCGGGCGGCCCGGTCGTGGTCGATCCCGCGCTGGGCGAAGCCTTCGAACGTGGCCTGGTAGCTGGCCGTGATGGCCACGTCCGCGCCCGCCCGGAAGTAGGCCAGGTGGGCCTCGGTGACCGCCTCGGGCCGCTCGGCGAGCAGTCGCGCGGACCACAGCTCGTCGCTCAGGTCGTGCCCGGCCGACGCGAGCTGGTTGGACATGCCGCCGTCCAGGACGACCGGCCCGGCGGCGAGGGCTTCGGCGAGGCTGAGGGTGCTGGTCATGCCGTCGACGGTAGTCGACGCCGCCCGCCGCGCCCCAGCGCCTTGTGTCCATCACGTGAACAGATCGACCAGCATGTGGGACAGCGGGTTACGATCACCGGCCTCCCCCCTCCCCACCGCTCGTACAGGAACCCCCATGACCGTCCCCGAGGCCGCAGAACCCCTCCCGCCGTCCGAGGCCGCCCCCGCCCCCGGGGCCGCCGCGACCGCCGCCCCCACCCCCGAGGCAGTCGCGGCCACCGGCTCCTCCTCGGCCGCCGGCCGAACCGGGCCGGCGGGCGTCGCCGGGCCCGCGCCCCGCCGTACCTTCGGCCTCGCCGCGGCCACGGCCCTCGTCACGGGCAACATCATCGGCGGCGGCATCTTCGCCCTGCCCGCCGCGGTCGCGCCCTACGGCACCGTCAGCCTGGTCGCCTTCGTCGTACTGTCGGCCGGGGCCGTGCTGCTCGCGCTGCTCTTCGGCAGGCTGGCGCGGCGCAGCCCGGTCACCGGCGGCCTGTACGTCTACCCGCGCGACGCGTTCGGCGAGTTCGCCGGGTTCCTGTCGGCCTGGTCGTACTGGACGATGTGCTGGGTCAGCATCGCCGCCCTGGCCGTCGCGGTCGTCGGCTACGTCGACGTGCTGATACCGCTGCACGGCGACCGCGTCCTCGAAGCCGCCGTCGCGCTGGCCGCCCTGTGGCTGCCGGCCGCAGCGAACTTCGCGGGCACCCGGTGGGTCGGCACGGTACAGGTCGTCTCCACGGCGCTGAAGTTCGTCCCGCTGCTCCTGCTCGCCACGGTCGGCCTGTTCTTCGTCGACGCCGACAACTTCGGCCCGTTCAACGCCACCGGCCAGAGCGTCCCGGGTGCTCTGGCCGCCTCCGCCGCGCTGCTGCTGTACAGCTTCCTCGGCGTGGAGTCGGCGGCGGTCAGCGCGGGCGAGGTGCGCGACCCGGAGCGTACGGTCGGCCGGGCCGGTGTCCTCGGCACCCTCGCCGCGGCGCTGGTCTACGTGCTCGGCACGGTCGCCGTCTTCGGACTCGTCCCGCACGGCGAACTCGTCGGCTCGGCTGCCCCCTTCGCCGACGCCGTCGACGTCCTCACCGGCGGCGGCTGGGGCGGCACCGCCGTCGCCCTGGTCGCCGTCGCCTCGATCACCGGCTGCCTCAACGGGTGGATCCTGATGGCCGCCCAGATGCCGTACGCCGCCGCCCGCGACGGCCTCTTCCCCGCGCCGTTCGCCCGGGTCGGCAAGGGCGGCGTGCCCGGCTTCGGCGTCTGGGCCTGCGCGCTGCTCGGCACGCTCCTGATCGCGCTCAACCACACGGCGGGCCCGGACACCACGTTCCGCGTCCTGGTGCTGATCACCACGTTCACCGGCTGCGTGCCGTACCTGCTGTCGGCCGCGGCCCAGCTCCACTGGCTGGCCCGGGGCAGCCGCGAGCGGGTCCGGCCCGCCGGCCTGGCCCGGGACCTGACCGTGGCCGCCCTGTCGTTCGGCTTCGCCTTCTGGCTGATCGCGGGCGCCGGGTACGCGGCGGTGTACCAGGGCGTGCTCTTCCTGTTCGCCGGGATCCCGGTGTACGTGTGGCTGCGGGGGCGCGGGGACGGGACCGGGGCGTCGGCATAGCATCGGGGGATGCCCGAGGTCGCTGTCGCAGAAGCCGAAGTACGTGAGGTGCTGGGGGTCCCGGCGGACCGGGCGGTGTGCGAGCCGCTCACGCACGACCCCCGCGACGGCGTCACGGCCGGGGTGTGGCGGGTCACCGGAGGCGGCCGTGCGGCGGTGCTGAAGGTGCTGACGCGGACCAGGGAGACCGGCGTCGCGTGGGCGGCCACCAACGACCCACGGCACCGGAACTTCTGGCGTCGCGAGGCCTACGTCTACCGGTCCGGGCTCGCCCGGGTCTGGGAGCGGTACGGCATCCGCGCGCCCCGGCTGCTGGAGTGCGCCGAACGCCCCGACGGCGACGTGGCGCTGTGGCTGGAGGACGTGCCGGGCGCGCCGGCCACGGTCTGGTCCCCGGCCCGCCACGTCGAGCACGCGCACCGGCTCGGCCGGGCGCAGGGCGCGGTGGGCGCGGGGGAGGACCACCCGTGGCTGTCGCAGCACTTCCTGCGGGACCACACCGCCGGCCCGGCCACGGGCGAGCACCTCCCGGACGAGGACGAGGACGAGGCGTGGCGGCACCCCCTGGTCCGGCGGCGCTTCCCGCCAGGTCTGCGCGCCGACATGGTCCGCCTGCGCCACGACCGCGCGTGGTTCCTGCACGTCATGGAGTCCCTGCCGCGCGCCCTGTCCCACCTCGACCAGCGGCCGGCCAACGTCGTCTCCGGCGGCCCCGGCACCAGCGTCCTGCTGGACTGGGCGTGCGCCGGCGACGGTGCCCTCGGCGAGGACCTCGGCAGTTACCTGCCCGGCTCCGTCCTGGACCACTGCCTGCCCGCCGCCGAGCTCCCCGGCCTGGTCAAGGCGGCCTACGACGCCTACCTGCACGGCCTGCGCACGAGCGGCTGGCGCGGCGACGAGCACCTGGTCCGCCTCGGCGTGTGCGCCTCCGCGGTGAAGTACGGCCGGCTCGCCGCGCTGACGCCGCCCCGGGCGGACGACGAGCCGCTGGCGCACGGCGGTGCGGGTGCCGTCCCGGCCGACCTCCGCTACCGGGAACGGGGCCTGACGCTGGCGTACCTGGCCGAGTGGGCGGACGAGGCCAGGTTCCTGGCTCCCCAGCTCGGTTTCCCGCCGGCCCCGAGCGGGCGCTGACCGCCCGGACGGACGACAAGACCACGACCTCGGCCGGAGTGGCCCACGACCGCAGCCCCATGGTGTGAGCGAGGAGGACGTGTACCGCACACAGCGGCGCCGTTCCCGCCCGGCCGTCGTCCGCCCCGCCCCCACCCCGGCGGCGTCCGGCTCACGCTCACCGCGCCCCGGGCCGAGGCCCTGCGCCTCGCGGTGACACCTCCGGTCCCCGGCGGACGGTCGACGCGTTCGGCACCGCGTACCGGGCATCGACCAGGGTGCCAGCGCGTCGGCCAGCTGTGAGGACCTCCGGCCGGAGCCGAACGGCACGGGCCGAGGGCGCGGGGCAGGCGAACGACTGGTCCCGTCGGACCCGTTGACCTCCTCGTGCCACACCCTTACCTTTTCGGCGTTCGTAATGACAGATGGCGTTCGAAATCCCAAACGACGTCGTGTGTTCCCCCCATGAGAGGCAGGCCGCATGAGCCGCGACCCCGCTCTGCCCGAACCCCCCAGCCGCAGGCTGCTGCTCAAGGGCGCCGCAGCCGCCGGCGCCCTGGCAGCCGTGCCCGCCGTCCCCGCGGTCGCCCGGGCGGCCGAGCCCGCCCGGCCCGCCGCGCCGGCCCCCTTCGTCAACCCGCTCGTCCGCAACCGCGCCGACCCGCACATCCACCGGCACAAGGACGGCTTCTACTACTTCACCGCCACCGCCCCCGAGTACGACCGCATCGTCCTGCGCCGCTCCCGCACCCTGAACGGCCTGGGCGCGGCGGCCGAGTCCGTCATCTGGCGCGCCCACCCGACGGGCCCGATGGGAGCCCACATCTGGGCGCCCGAACTGCACCGCATCGGCGGCAAGTGGTACATCTACTTCGCCTCCGCGCCCGCCGAGGACGTCTGGGCCATCCGCATCTGGGTGCTGGAGAACGCCCACCCCGACCCCTTCAAGGGCACCTGGGTGGAGCGGGGCCAGGTCAGGACGGCCTGGGAGACCTTCTCCCTGGACGCCACCACCTTCACCCACCGCGGCACGCGCTACCTCGCCTGGGCGCAGCACGAGCCCGGCATGGACAACAACACCGGCATCTTCCTGTCCGAGATGGCGAACCCCTGGACCCTCAAGGGCCCGCAAGTGCGGCTGTCCACCCCGGAGTACGACTGGGAGTGCGTCGGCTTCAAGGTCAACGAGGGCCCGTACGTCCTCAAGCGCAACGGCCGCCTGTTCATGACGTACTCGGCCAGTGCCACCGACGCCAACTACTGCATGGGCCTGCTCACCGCCGACGCCGACAGCCACCTGCTGGACCCCATGAGCTGGACCAAGTCGCCGGTCCCCGTCTTCACCAGCAACGACACCACCCGGCAGTACGGCCCCGGCCACAACTGCTTCACCGTCGCCGAGGACGGCCGCACCGACGTCCTCGTCTACCACGCCCGCCAGTACAAGGAGATCAACGGCGACCCGCTGAACGACCCCAACCGGCACACCCGCGTGCAGAGGCTCGGCTGGAAGGCGGACGGCACCCCGGACTTCGGCATACCGGTCGCCGACACGGCCACGGCAGGTGACTGACATGAGACGCGCGTACGCCACCCTTCTCGCCCTGTGCCTCGGCCTGTTCGGCACCCTGGCCACCGCCGGACCCGCCCAGGCCGCGCCCCGGACCATCGCCAACGGCACCCAGTTCACGGACACCTCGGGCAGTCCCGTCCACGCGCACGGCGGCGGGGTCCTCAAAGTGGGCGCCTACTACTACTGGTTCGGCGAGCACCGCAACGCCGACAACACCTTCCGCTACGTCGACGCCTACCGCTCGACCGACCTGAAGAACTGGGAGTTCCGCAACCACGTCCTGACCGAGGCGAGCGACCCCGAACTCGCGACCGCCAACATCGAGCGGCCGAAGGTCATGTACAACGCCTCCACCGGCATGTTCGTGATGTGGATGCACAAGGAGAACGGCACGGACTACAGCGAGGCCCGCGCCGCGGTCGCCGTCTCCGACACCGTCGACGGGAACTACACCTGGAAGGGCAGTTTCCGCCCTCTCGGCCGGCACATGTCCCGCGACATCACGGTCTTCACCGACACCGACGGCGCCGGCTACATGGTCTCCGCCGCCCGGGAGAACTACGACCTGCACATCTACCGCCTCACCGCCGACTACACCGGCATCGCGAGCCTGGTCGCCAACCCCTGGCCCGGCGGCCACCGCGAGGCACCCGCCCTGTTCAAGCGCGACGGCGTGTACTTCATGCTGACGTCGGGCGCGACGGGCTGGAACCCCAACCAGCAGCAGTACGCCACCGCCACGAACATCGCCGGCCCCTGGTCGGCCATGAGGAACATCGGCGACGCGACGGCGTACGGCTCGCAGACCGCGTTCGTCCTGCCCGTGCAGGGCACCTCGGGCACCTCGTACCTGTACCTGGGCGACCGCTGGGGCAACTCCTTCGGCGGCACCGTCAACGACTCCCGGTACGTGTGGCTGCCGCTGACGTTCTCCAACCCGACCACGATGTCCATGTCGTGGTCGCCCGAGGTCACCGTCGACACGGCCGCCGGAACCGTCTCCGGCACCAGTGCCACCTACCACACCCTGATCGCCCGCCACTCCGCCCGCTGCGCGGACGTGACCAGTCAGTCGCTGTGGCAGGGCGCCCAGATCAAGCAGTACGACTGCAACGGCGGCACCAACCAGAGGTACTGGTTCAAGTCCGCCGGAAGCGGCTACTACCAGCTGGTGGTGCGCAACAGCAGCCTCTGCGTGCAGGAGAACGCGAGCACGGTCACCCAGGAGAACTGCGACGCCTCGGCGGCCGGCCAGCAGTGGTCGCTGACCACCACCGGTTCGTACGTGAACGTCAGGTCCCGGGCGAGCGGCGAGTGCCTGGACGTGAACGGCGGCTCCACCGCCAACGGAGCCGCGATCATCACGTACACCTGCAACGGCGGGACCAACCAGCAGTGGACGCGCGGCACCTGACCGCCCCCGGGTGAGCGGGTCGCCCCCGTGCGGCGTCCGTCCTTCGGGACGGGCGCCGGAACTCCCATGGCATGAAAGGGCTTTCACGCCTTTCGGGCCCGCAATGACATGAATACCGGCCAAGCCCTAGAAAGCGCTTGTCCCGAAGGGTACGGTCCACCCCTGGTCCTGTTGTCCACGGGGAGGAACCGAGAGTGAGACGTTTCAGTATCGCCGTCGTGGCGGCGGTGGCCCTGGGAGCCGCGCTGCCGCCCGCACCGGCCACGGCCGCCGAGGCCCGCCCGGGCCCCGCGCAGTGCACCGGAGGTGTCTGCCGCTTCGACGTGCCGCCGGGCACGTACGACGTGCGGGTCGAACTCGGCGGACCCGGCGCGTCCCGCACGAGTGTCGGCGGCGAGACGCGCCGCACCCTGCTGCCCGAGACGGCCGTCCCGGCCGGCGAGCGCGTCACCCGCAGCTTCACCGTGAACGTGCGCACCCCCGAGGGCGAGCCCACCGGCCCCGACGGGACGGCCGGCCTCGACCTGCGGATCGGCGGCTCGGCCCCCGCCCTGGCCGGCATCCGGGTCACCCCGGCGCGGCACGCCCGCCAGATCTTCCTGATCGGCGACTCCACCGTCTGCGACCAGCCCGGTGATCCGTACTCCGGCTGGGGACAGCAACTGCCCCAGTACCTGCGCAAGGGCGTGTCCGTCGCCAACTACGCCGATTCCGGGGAGAGTACGGTGTCGTATCTGGGGAACCCGAGGCTGTGGGCCACCGTACGGCCCCTGATCCGCCCCGGCGATCTGGTGCTCGTCCAGCTCGCCCACAACGACAAGACCACGGACGAGGCCACCTACCGGGCCAACCTGGAGACCTTGGTGGCGGGCGTCCGGGAGCGGGGCGGACAGCCGGTCCTTGTCACTCCGATCGTGCGCCGCTGGTTCAACGCCGACGGCACGCTGAACAACGGAACCGCCCTGCTGGTCAACGGACTCGGCGTCGACCACCCGGCGGTCGTCCGTTCCGTGGCCGCCGCGCGGGACGTCCCGCTGATCGACCTCACGGCGAAGACCAAGCAGCTCGTGGAGTCGCTGGGCGCGGAAGCGTCCAAGGCGCTCTACCTCACCACCGAGGCACGGGACAACACCCACACCTCCGTGCGCGGCGCGACCGCCTACGCGGGCCTGGTCCGCGACGAACTCGTCGCCCGGCGCCTGGTGCCGCAGGGCAAGGTGCGGGTGGGATGAAACCCCTGGGGCGCCCCGACCGGAACCGGGGCGCCCCAGGCCCGGCCCGTTCCGACCGGTCAAGCACGAGAGAGAACCGATGCAGCTGCCCCCCGCCGACCGCACGGCGTCCCCCTTCACCGGCTACACCCGCGCCCACTGGGAGGCGGCCGCCGACGCGCTGCTCGCCGCCGTCGAGCCGTACGCGTCCGAGGACCGCGCCCTGTACCACCTGCCGGGCGACCGCGCGAGCTGGTCCGGGCACCTCTCCGACGGCCTGGAGGGCTACGCCCGCACCCTGCTGCTGGCCGCCTTCCGCCGAGACGAGAACGCCCTGGAGCGCTACGCCACCGGTCTCGCCGCCGGAGTGTCGGGTGTCTGGCCGCGCATCGAGGACCGCGGCCAGCCCCTGGTGGAGGCCGCGTCCGTCGCCCTGGCCCTGCGCCTGACCCGGGACCTGCTCTGGGACCGCCTGGAGGACGCCGTGCGGCAGCGGGCGGCGGCCTGGCTGGCCGACGCGCTCACGGCGGAACCCTGGCCCTGCAACTGGGAGTTGTTCCCCGTCACGGTCGGCGGCTTCCTGGCGGAGACCGGCCACGAGCCGGAGGCGTCCCGCGCCGCGATCGACCGCGGCCTGGAGCGCATCGAGCAGTGGTACCGGGGCGACGGCTGGTACACCGACGGCGACGGCCGCAAGTACGACTACTACAACGGCTGGGCGATGCACCTCTACCCGGTGCTGCACGCCTGGCTGGAGCGGGACGAGCACCTGCTGGAGCGCTACGGGAGCCGCCTCGAACGCCATCTCGCCGACTACGCCCGCCTCTTCGGGGGCGACGGCGCGCCCGTGCGCCAGGGACGTTCCCTGACGTACCGCTTCGCGACGACCGCCCCCCTGTGGCTGGGCGCGCTGACCGGCCGGACACCGCTGGAGCCGGGCGAGACCAGGCGCCTGGCCTCCGGCGCGCTGCGGTACTTCCTGGACCGGGGCGCCGTCGACGACCGGGGCCTGCTGACCCTCGGCTGGCACGGCCCCGACACGTCCGTCCTGCAGGGCTATTCGGGCCCTGCCTCCCCGTACTGGGCGAGCAAGGGCTTCCTCGGCCTGCTCCTGCCGCCGGAGCACGAGGTGTGGACGGCACCGGAACGCCCCGGGCCGGCCGAGCGCGAGGACGCCGTCACGCCCGTCGGACCGCCCAACTGGCTCCTGCAGTCCACCCGTTCCGACGGAGTGGTCCGCCTGCACAACCACGGCAGCGAGGACGTCCGCTACGACCCGCACTACACGCGCCTCGCCTACTCGACCGTGACGGCCCCCGCCGCGTCGTACGACAACAGCGTGATCGTGGGCGGCGACCCGGGCCGCACGGAGATCGAGCCGCTGGGCGCGGGCACGGGCTGGGCGGCCTCGCGGCACACGGCGGGCGGGGGAGCGCGGGTGACGAACGTGGTGCTGGCACGCGGGGCGGTGGAGGTGCGTGCCCACCTGGTCACGGGGGTCCGGCCCGGGACGGCGGTACGCCTGACCGGGTGGAACGCCCCGGACGGCGTCCGCGCGGAACTCCTGCCCGCCGTCGGCCTCGACGACGACCTCCGCGGCGTCACCACCGGGGACGCCACCCTGTTCGTCGCGCTGGCCCGGCTCACCGCCGACGCGGACCCGCCCGCGCTGTCGGACGCGGTGGGCGTCACCGCGGACGAGGACGGCGGGGTGACGGTCCGCTGGAGCGCCGGGCCGGAGGTGCGGGTCCGGCTGGACGGGGCCGGAGTGCACGTGAGCTGACGTGCGCGGACGGCGGCCGTCCGGAGCCCGCCGAAACGACCTGACGTGCGCGGACGGCGGTCGTCCGGCGCCCGCCGAAACGACCCGGGCCGACCGCGGCGGCACGACCGCACCCCCCGGCGCCCCCCCCGGGCACCCTCCCTCGGCGCACCCCCCGGGCACCCTCCCTCGGCGCACCCCCCGGGGCCCACCCTCCCCGGGCGCACCCCGTCCGTCACCGCCTTCGCCGCGCTGCGCCACCCCGGGGGCGACTGCCGCTGCCCGACGCGCGGGGACTTCGCCCCCGCCGGGGGCCTGGCCGGGCGGGGGCTTGCGGGCCATGGCGGGAGGGGGCGAGCCTCCGCGGCGCGGCCGCCACGGGCCTGCCCGACGCGGCGGCCACGACCGCGAGGAGGCGCCGCGACCGGCCTGCGCCCTCGGCTCGCGGCCGCCGCTGCTGTCCGTCGACGCCGGGAGCGGCCGCCCCGACGAGCCGGACGAGGTCGCGCGGTCCGCGCGGGTTCCGTACGGGCCGTACGCCGTCGGCGTCGCCGGGATCGTCCCGGAGGACGGCCCCGGGCCCGCCGGACGGCCGGCCGGTGACCGGCCGCGAAGATCGCCGCGGTGCAGGAGGCCGTTCCGGTCTCTTCGTCGACGCCCGCACCGGCATCCCCTGCGTTCAGGCGCCGGGGGTCCTCTCCTCGCGGGGCCAGTGGAGCAGCAGCACGTGCAGGGCGTCGATCGCCTTGTCCCAGGAGGCCTGCAGGTCCCGGGGCGCACCGAAGGCGCCGGTGGACTCCAGGGCGCAGTAGCCGTGCAACGCGCTGCGCAGCAGGCGTACGGCGTCGGTGAGGTCGGGCTCCTCCAGGCCGTAGGCGCGCAGCATGCCGTAGGTGACCTCGGCGGTGCGGCGCAGGGCGGGGGAGCCCGTCACCGCGGCCGTGTCCAGGGGGATCTGCGTCGCCGCGTAGCGTCCGGGGTGCTCCAGGGCGTAGGCACGGTAGGCGCCCGCGAAGGCGGCGAGCGCGTCGCGGCCGGTGCGCCCGGCGACCGCCGCCGCGATCCGGTCGACCATCTCGCCGCCCGCGAGCAGGGCCACCCGCGTGCGCAGGTCCCGCAGGCTCTTGACGTGCGAGTACAGGCTCGCGTCCCTCACGCCGAAGCGCCGTGCCAGCGCGGACAGGGTGACCTGCTCGAACCCGGCCTCGTCGGCGAGGTCGGCCGCCGCCGCGACGAGACGGTCCGGGGTGAGGCCGGCTCTGGGCATGGGTCTCGGGCCTCCCTTTCGGACGGTGCCGTGTCGGCTGGGGCCGTGTGATCGTAGCGGGCGCCGCACCCCGGGGCGGGGCGGCCGGGCGGACCCGAGCCGGTGCCCGAGGGGCCTGCCCCGGACCGCCGGCGGTCCGGGCGGGCGGACCCGGCGGGAGCCCTCGCCGCGGCCCGTCCTCGGCCGCGCGCGCCGTCCGCGCACGGCCGTACCCCCGCCGGGACTCCCCGTCGTTCAGCGGACCGGTGCGTAGATCACCCCCAGCTTGTCGATCTCGGCGCCCGCGCGGCCCGTGAAGCCCACGATGCGGTGACCGGCGGGGGCGGTGAAGGTCCTCGCGTCGGACGTGGCCGTGCCGGCGGACAGGGTGCGGCCCCGGTCGGTGGTGAAGGACGCCGAGAAGATCCTGGTGCGGCCGTCCTTCTGGCCCTGGGTCAGCTTCACCGAGGTCAGGTGCTCGCCGGGGGCCAGGGTCAGGGACCGGGCCGTGCCGCCGGTGCCGCCGTGGGCGAGGACCGTGCCGCCGTCGTGGGTGAGGGACAGCGCGTCCAGCCGGGCGTCGCCGCGCAGGGTGAGGGTGCGGGGCGCCGGGGGCGAGGGCAGGTCGTCCGCGTCGTTGAACGCCGTGCCGTGCGGGCCGCCGAAGAAGTCGCTCGCGCGCAGCGCGGGGTCGAGGGTGTAGGAGAAGCCGACGGTGTGCGGGAAGTGGTCGGAGAGGTGCTTCCCGTCGGGGCGGAGGAAGGACCGCCAGTCGTTGCCGTACCCGGTGGCGGAGAGGTCCACCAGCGCGCTGCCGCGGTAGAGCACCTTGTCGACGACCTCGCAGTCGTTCGTCGGGGCGGCCGCGTCGCACACCAGCGCCGCGCCGCCCTGCGCCGGCGGGGTGCCGCCCCGGACCCGCTCGACCCACGCGTCCGTCAGGCCGTTCTCCGTCAGCAGGGTGCGGATGTTGTCGCCGCTGCGGGTGTACCTGGTGTTGGTGTCGCCCATGACGATCACCGCGTTACCGGACGAGTTCGCCTGGATGAAGTCCGAGAGCTGCTCGATGTTGGCCCGGCGCGCGGCCAGCGCGTCGTCCGTCGAGTCGGCGTTGGTGTGGACGTTGTACAGGTCGACGTAGGCGCCCTCGGCCAGCCTGACCCGGGCCAGCGTGAAGCCCTTCGGGGTCAGGCAGTTGGTGCCGGTGCACTGCTGCCACTTCACCCGCTGGAAGTCCTCGAAGGGGAAGTCCGACAGCGTGTTGAGGCCGTCGCCGAAGGCCGCGCCGCCGCTGGTCGCCGTGCGGTACGGGTGCTGGTCGTGGGCGTACAGCGACGCGTGGTAGTTGAAGTCCTCCTGCACGTTGACGATGTCGTACGCCCCGAGCCGCTGCCCGATCAGCGGGGTGTTGGTCTCGGGGTCGCTGTCGCCGAGGCCGAGGGGCAGGCCCGCGATGTTGTAGGTGAGCACGTTGAAGGTGCCGGTGGGCGTCGCCGCTGTCGCGGGCGTCGCGGTGCCGGCGGTGAGCCCGGTGAGGGCCAGGGCGGCGGCGGTGAGAGTGCCGAGGAGTCGTCTCATGGTGGGGGTGTCTCCGGTCGGGGAGGCGCGACGGAACCTGAACGGGGCTCAGGTTGCGGGGCAACCAGTGTGACGAACAAGGGGAGTTGAGGAAACAGTGAGGGACGGGGAGATCCGCCGCGCCCGGGCCGCCCGCCGCTCACCCCCTGGTCGTTCAACGTTCACGTTTCGCCTCGATCCTCCACACGCGGCGTGACCACGCGCCGCGGAAGGCAGCCGCCGCACCGGCGGCACACAGGAGGCGCTTCATGGGACACGGGCACGCACACGGCCATCACCACCACGGGCACGACCACGTACACGAGGCCCCGCAGGCCCTGCCCGCCGCCTTCGACACCTCCGTCCCCGACGAGGCCCTCACCCCCGAGCAGGCCTCGCGCCGCTCGCTGCTGCGCCGGGCCGGCCTGCTCGGCGCGGGTCTCGCGGCCGGCGGCGTCCTCGCCCAGGCCGCGCCCGCCGCCTCCGCGGGCCGGCGCCACGGCGGCTTCCTCTGGCTCGCCGGCGACCACCACATCCACACCCAGTACAGCAGCGACGGCAAGTACCGCGTCGTCGACCAGGTCCGCCAGGGCGCCCGGCACGGCATGGACTGGCTCGTCATCACCGACCACGGCAGCGCCACCCACGCCCGGATCGGCGTGGAGAAGGTCAACCCCGACATCCAGGCGGCCCGCGCCGCCCACCGGGACACCCTCGTCTTCCAGGGCCTGGAGTGGAACATCCCGGCCGCCGAGCACGGCACCGTCTTCGTGCACCCCGGCCGGAACGAGGTCGCCGTCCTCAAGCAGTTCGAAACCGACTACGACGGCAGCGTCAAGGGCGCCTCCGACTCCACACCGGCCAACGAGGCGCTCGCCGTCGCGGGCCTGGCCTTCCTCGCCGACCAGGTCAGGCGCCGCAAGGTCAAGGACGCGCTGATGCTCGCCAACCACCCGGCCCGGCGCGGCGTCGACTCCCCGCACGAGATCCGCGCCTGGCGCGACGCCACCGGCTCCGGCCGGCAGATCGCCGTCGGCTTCGAGGGCGCCCCCGGTCACCAGGCCGCGGGCCTGCCCGCCCCGCTCGGCATGGGCCGCGCCCGCGGCATCTACGACAACAACCCCGGAGCCAACTCCTTCCCCGGCTACCCGCCGGAGAGCTACCGCACCTGGGGCGGCTTCGACTGGATGACCGCCACCGTCGGCGGCCTGTGGGACAGCCTCCTCGCCGAGGGCAGGCCCTGGTGGATCACCGCCAACTCCGACTCCCACCAGGTCTACGCCGACACCGCCGTGCGCGGCCCCGGCGGCGACTTCAACGCCGACGGCCGCTACCCGGACCCCGTGTACGGCGGGAAGATCGACATCACCCAGGGCGACTACTGGCCCGGCCAGTACAGCCGCACCCACGTCGGCTCCGACGGCTTCTCCTACGCCGCCGTGATGGACGGCATCCGCGCCGGCCGCGTCTGGGTCGACCACGGGCAGCTCGTCGACGCCGTGGACGTGCGTGTGTCGGGCGGCGGCCGCTGGGCCACGCTCGGCGGCGCGCTGCGCGTCAGGAAGGGCACCCGGGTCACGCTCACCGTCGACGTGACCCCGGCCGGCGGCCCCAACTGGGCCGGATTCGTCCCCGCGCTCGCCCGCGTCGACGTCGTCCAGGGCGAGGTGACGGGGCCCGTCGCCGACCGGGACACCTTCACCGCCCCGACGGCGAAGGTCGTCAAGGCCTACGACGTCAGCAAGGCCACCGGTGCCGTCCGCCTCACCTTCGACCTCGGCCGCGTGGAGGGGCCGGTGTACGTCCGGCTGCGCGGCACCGACGGCAACCGTTCCGCCGTCGGCGCCCTGGGCGCGGCCGTCGACCCGGCGGGCCCCGCGCTCGACGTCGTCGGTGACGCCGACCCGTGGCGCGACCTGTGGTTCTACACCAACCCGGTGTGGGTCCTGCCCTCGTGACGCCGTACACCCTCACCGTCGACCCGGATCTGCGGGACCTGCGCGTGGCCGACCACCTGCTGCGCACCCTGGCGGCCGGACTCGCCCTCCCGGAGGACGCGTTCGGCTGCACCCACCTGGTCCGGGGCGACCGGCCCCGGGTCGTGCTGTCCCTCGCCCTGCCCTCGGAGCCGCCGCACCGCACCGCCGTGGAGCGGCTCACGGCCCTGGGACACGCGGTGACGCCCGGCGTTCCCGACCGGGTGGGGCGCGCGGTGCTCTACCCGGGCGCCGCGGCGCTCACCGGCACCCTGACGGTCGCGGACCTGCTGCTGCGGTCCGCGATCGACCGCGTGTCCGTGCTCGGCACGCCGGACCCGCCCCGCCCCGGCACGCTCCTGACCACCCGGGACCACGTGCGCCCGCAGTGGCGGGACGGCGCGCTGGTGCTGACCGCCATGCCCGCGGCGGGCGGCACCCTGGTCCCCTTCGAGGTACCCGACCCGACCCCGTGCTGCGCGGACCACTGACACCGGCTGCCGGGCCGGAGCGCCCCGGGGCAGGGAGCCGCCGTCGCGAACCCGCTGGAACCACTGGAACCATGGCACACACGGGAGTTCGACGGGCACGGGACACGGGGGAGCCGGCGTGGCGCACGAGGCGGACCGGCGGGAGAGCGAACCGGGCGGCCCCACGGCGGGCACCGGCCAGGAGGTCTCACCCGGCGCCCGTCCGCTGTGGCGGCAGCGGGACTTCGGGGTCTTCTGGGCCGCCCAGACCCTCTCCGTGCTCGGCGACTCCTTCGCGCTGCTCGCCCTGCCCCTGCTGGTCCTGGAGGCCACCGGCTCGGTCGCCCGGATGGGTCTGCTGACGGCGGCGGGCGGGGCCGCGTCCGTCGTGGCGGCCGTGTTCGCCGGAGCGGTGGTGGACCGGGTGGACCGGCGCCGGCTGCTCATCACCTGCGACCTGGTCCGCATGGTGCTGTACGGGGTGATCCCGCTGGTGTGGCTGTTCGGCCCGCGGATCTTGCTGCTGTACGCCGTGCTGCCGCTGTGCGAGGCCGTCGGCATGCTCTTCGCCGTCGGCTACGTCACGGCCGTGCGCGGCCTGGTGGGCACCGGGCGACTCACGGAGGCCAACGGACGGCTGGCCGCCCTGAGCGCCGCCTTCCTGGCCTGCGCCGGGATGGCGGGCACCTGCTCGATGTCGCTGCGCCAGGAGGTCACCCCCGAACACCTCCTGGGCCGCGTCACCTCCGTCTTCTGGGCCCTCCAGTACGCGGCGGCACCCGTCGGCGCGGCCGTCCTCACCTGGGCCGCCGAGGAACGGGGCACGGCCCCGGTCGCCCTGGCCGCCGGCACGACCTGCGTCCTGCTCGCCGGGACCGCCCTGTTCACCCCCGTCCGGGGATCGGGCCGGCCGGTCAGCCGTTGAGCACGGAAGCGGCCGGCCGGCCGTTGGGGACGTCCCGGCCCTGTCGGAATGTCGATCAATCGGTCAATCGATTGATCAACTTCCTACTCGGTGGTCGAGAACACGAACGAGAACTCCGCGGGCTCGGCGTTCAGGTAGTACCGCGGCAACGGGCCGGGCCCGCACGACTGCGAGCCGATGCCGTGCTGCCCGTGGTCGAGGTTGACCCACACCGTGTCGCCGGGTGCGAGGTCGGTGCGGTGCCGGGCCGCGTCCAGCTGCTCGGTCGTCCAGCGCCGCGCGGTGAAGAAGAACTCCGGGTCGCCCTCGATCCGCAGCCCGCCGAGCTCCACCCAGCGCACGTCGGCACGGGCCCCGTTCTCCTGCGGCCGGACGTACGGCGTCTGCAGTCCGTCCACCGTCGACCGCCAGCGGCCCACCATGGACGCCGCCCGGGTGTCCGGGTACGCCTCGCCGGGGCCGCCGCCGAACCACTCCACCGCGTCGGCCTCCGGCAGCCCGAGGCGCACCCCGAGCCGGGGCAGCGGCACCGTCCAGTCGCCCCGGGGCGTCACGGACACGGACAGCCGCAGCCGTTCCCCGTCGGACGTCCAGCGGTACACCGTGTCCAGGCCCACCTCACGGGCCGCCGGTGCCACCCGGGTGCGTACCGTCAGCGCGTCGTCGCCCGCCTCGACCGACACCAGACGGTGCCGCATCCGGTGCAGGCCGAGCGTGCGCCACAGGAGGCCGTAGCGGGTGTCCGACTGCCACTCGGCGCCGTCGTCGTTGTCGGTCGTGGCCCGCCACACGTCCAGTCGCGGCGTCGCCCCGACCGCCACCGCGCCGACCGAGAGCAGCGCCCCGGTGCGGGCGTCGAACGCGGCCGGGCCGAGCACGATCCGGTCACCGTCGGGCACGGGCTTGTCGGTCGCGGGGAAGGTCGGCAGCGGCCGCGCCCCGACGGCGAACTGCCCCCAGGCCACGACGTGGTCCTTCGCGGCCCAGGAGGCGTCGTCCGCGAGCAGCGCCCGCACCGTCCACTGGCGTTCGCCGCCCCGGCCGTCCACGGGCGGCTCGGGCAGCTTGACCTCGGCGCTCTCGCCCGGCGCGAGCGCCGGCACCGCGAGGGAACCCGACTCGACGGTCTCGCCGTCCACCTGGCAGGACCACTCGAAGGCCAGCGCGGACAGGTCGGCGAAGTCGTGCTTGTTGGTGATCCGCACGGTGCCGTTGGACCCGTCGCCCTCGATGCGGACGGGCTCGATCACCTTCTTGTACTCGATCAGGCCCGGTGACGGCGTCCGGTCCGGGAAGACCAGCCCGTCGCAGACGAAGTTGCCGTCGTGCAGCTCCTCGCCGAAGTCGCCGCCGTAGGCGTAGCCCAGCTTTGGGTGTTCGACGCCGTGGTCGATCCACTCCCAGACGAACCCGCCCTGGAGCCGCTCGTGCTTCTCGAACAGCTCCTGGTAGTCGGCGAGTCCGCCCGGCCCGTTGCCCATCGCGTGCCCGTACTCGCACTGGATGAACGGCAGTCCGCGGCGCTTGCGCGTACCGCCGTCGAGCCGCCGGCCGATCCGGTCGACCTCGTCGTGGAAGGCGTACATCCGCGAGTACACGTCGGTGTCGCGGCAGTTCCAGTCGCCCTCGTAGTGCACGAGCCGCTCGGGGTCGCGGTCGTGGATCCACTCGGCCATGGCGGTCAGCCCGCGGCCGGTGCCGGCCTCGTTGCCCAGCGACCAGAACACGACCGACGGGTGGTTCTTGTCCCGCTCGACCATCCGCGCGGCGCGGTCCAGCAGGGCCGGGGTCCAGCGGTCGTCGTCGACCGGGTTGTCCCGCCAGTCCTGCTCGGTGAAGCCGTGGGTCTCCAGGTCGCACTCGTCGATGACCCACAGCCCGTACTCGTCGCACAGGTCCAGGAAGGCCGGGTGCGGCGGGTAGTGCGAGGTGCGCACGGCGTTGAGGTTGTGCCGCTTCATCAGCAGCACGTCCTCGCGCATGGTCTCCAGGTCGAGCGCGCGGCCGGTGCGCGGGTGCCACTCGTGCCGGTTGACGCCCTTGAAGAGGACCGGCCTGCCGTTGACCTTGACGAGCCCGTCCTCCAGGACGACCGTGCGGAACCCGATGCGCAGCGGGATCCGCTCGCCCTCGGTGGCCAGCACGCCGTCGTAGAGCGTCGGCGTCTCGGCCGTCCACGGCCGCACGGCGACCGTCACCGGCTCGCCGGTCGCGACATCGATGTCCAGGGCCGGGACGGTCACCCGCCCGTCGACGTCGCAGTCGACGCGCAGGGTGCCCTCGCCGGTGGTGTGGTCGTAGGAGGCGTGCACGAAGAAGTCGCCCACACTGCCCGCCGGGCGGTGCAGCAGCGTCACGTCACGGAAGATGCCCGGCAGCCACCACTGGTCCTGGTCCTCCAGGTACGACCCGGCCGACCACTGGTGGACCCGGACCGCGAGCACGTTGCGCCCCGGCTTCAGCAGGTGCCCGACCGCGAACTCGTGCGGCAGCCGGGAGCCCTTGAACTCGCCGAGCTCCGTGCCGTTGAGCCAGACGCGGGCGCAGGACTCGACACCGTCGAAGCGCAGCACCGCCCCGCCGTCCGACGGCCAGTCGGACGGCAGGTCGAAGACGCGCAGGTGGTCACCGGTCGGGTTCTCCGTCGGCACGTGCGGCGGGTCCACCGGGAAGGGGTAGAGGTGGTTGGTGTAGATCGGGGACCCGAACGCCCCGTCGCCCTGGAGGACCCAGTGCCCGGGGACCGTGACCTCGGCCCAGTCCCCGGCGTCGTGGCCCTCCTCGGCGAACGAGTCGTCCTCGGCGTCGGCCGTGGCCGACAGCCTGAAGCGCCAGCTGCCGTTCAGCGACAGGGACCGCGCGTCCGAGGACGCGTACCAGGCGCGCGGCGGCAGGGCCCCGCTGCCCGGGGAGACGTCCTCGACGTAGTCGGCGGATGGGGTCGTACGGAAAGACATCGGTCTCCTAGCTCAGCCCTTGATGCCGGTCTGCGCGATCCCCTGCACCAGCCAGCGCTGGAGGAAGAGGAAGACGAAGACCAGGGGCAGGATCGAGATGGCCGTGGCCATGAAGATCAGGTGGTAGTTGACGGTCTGGTTCGTCATGTACGACGACAGCGCCACCTGGACGGTCCAGGCACTCGGATCCTGGCCGATGACCAGGGGCCACAGGAAGGCGTTCCAGCCGTTGATGAAGGTGATCGTGGCGATGGCCGCGAAGAAGTTCAGCGAGTTCGGCACGACGACACGCCAGTAGGCGCCCCAGTAGCCGAGCCCGTCCACGCGCGCCGCCTCCTCCAGCTCCTTCGGGAACCCCAGGAAGTACTGCCGGAACAGGAAGCACGTGAAACCACTGAAGAGGCCCGGGATGATGAGACCCCGGTAACTGTCGACCCAGCCGAGGGACGACACCAGCACGAAGCTCGGCACGAAGGTGACCGCCGTGGGAACCATCAGGGTCGCCAGGACGGCGTAGAACACCTTGTTGGCGTGCTTGTAGGGGATCCGGGCGAGGCCGTACCCGGCGAGCGAGCAGATCAGCAGGATGCCGGCGGTGTGCAGGACGGCGACGACCACGGAGTTCCACAGGGAACGGGCGAAGTCGACGGTGACGTCGTCGAACGGCTCGGTGATGTTTCCCCACTGGACGGTGGTGGGGAACCACTTCCACTCCTCGCCCGTGATCTCCGGGTCCGTCATGAAGGCGTTGCGGACGATCAGGTAGAAGGGGATCAGGAACAGGACGGCGGCGACGCCGGTCGCGACGTAGAGGCCGGTGTTGCCGATGACGCCGCCGCGCCGGGGCCTGCCCGGCTTCGCGGTCTTCCCGGCCTCGGGTGCTGTGGTGGTCACTTGGACTCCTCACCCCTTCCGAAGCCCATGATCTTTCCCTGGAGCAGGGTGACGACGCAGATGAGCAGGGTCAGCACGACCGCGCCCGCGCTGCCCGCGCCGTAGTTCTGGTTCTCCCCGAGGGCCATCTTGTACAGCTCGACCAGCGGGGGCTGGCCCCAGGTGGCCTTGGAGAGCAGGTTGAAGAACTCGTCGAAGGCCTGGTACGCGGCGATCAGCAGCAGCAGGATCACCGCGGTGGACGTGGCCCGCAGCTGCGGCAGCGTGATGTGCCGGAAGGTCTGCCAGCCGGGCTTGGCGCCGTCGATGGCGGCGGCCTCGTACAGCTCCCGCGGGATGTTCTGCAGCGCCGCGAGGAACAGGATCATGAAGAAGCCCGACTGGAGCCAGAGGCGGACGGTCACGATGACCAGCCAGTACCAGGGCGGGTCGGGGCTCGCCAGCCAGGCGATGTTGTCCACGCCGAACCAGCCGAGGACGGTGTTGGCGAGGCCGAAGCGGACGCCGTTGAAGAGGGACATCTTCCAGATCAGCGAGGCGGCGACATAGCTGACCGCGGTCGGCAGGAAGAACACCGACCGGAAGAACGCCCGCATGAACCGCAGCCGGTTCACCAGCAGCGCGAGACCCAGCGACAGGGCCCAGGTCGCGGGCACGATGAACGCGGCGAACACGGTGAACGTGACGAGCGAGTTGCGGAAGTCCGTGTCGGTCAGGACCTCCTTGTAGTTGGCGAAGCCGACGAACTCGCTCGGCGTGACCGTGAACCGCGCCTCGAAGAAGCTGAGCCAGACGCTCCAGCCGATCGGCACGAAGACGAAGACGACCAGGCCGATCAGGAACGGCCCGGTGAAGAGCCAGAAGTTGAAGGTGCTGCTCGCCCCGAGGCCCCGCCGCGGCCGGTCCCGGGAGACCTTGGCCGGGGCGGGGTTCCGGGCGACCCCGGATGTGGTGGTGGTCGACATGTCGAGATCCGTCCGGCGGCCTAACCGAAGAGCTTCTTGAGCTCGGCGCCGACCTTCTTCTCGCACGCGGCGAGCTGCGCCTTCGGGTCGCCGTTCTTGCGGACGGAGTTCGCCATGACGTCGTTGAACGCGGCGATCATGGCCTGCGTCCAGCCGATGTTGTCGAAGTGGCCGAACTCGTTGAACAGCTTCACGCCCTCGGCGGGCAGGCCCGACTTCAGCTTGTCGGCGGACTCGGCGAGGGAGGTGCGCGGCGGGATGTGGAACCCGTAGGAGGTCGCGAAGTCCTCCTGGTACTGCTTCTGGTCGATCCACAGCCACTTGACGTATTCCTTGGCCGCCTCGACGTTCTTGCCCTTGGCGTTGACGAACATCGACCAGCCGCCGTTGTAGACGGACTCCTTGCCCGCGGAACCGACCTTCGGGAAGGGGAAGATGCCGATGTCGTCGCCGAGCGCCTTCTGCATGACCGGCATGGCCCACATGCCGCACCACTGGATCGCCGTCAGGCCCTGGGTGAAGGCCGAGGGGTCCCACCAGTCGGCGGGGGCGCCCAGCAGCAGGTCGCCGCTGGTGAACAGGCCACGCAGCTGCTTGAGGCCGTCGGCGACGGCGTCGGTGTTGAAGGCGGGCTTGTTGTCGGCGGTCAGGGTGTCGGCACCGGCCGACCAGATCAGGTTGTGCTGGACCGGGGTGAGGTCGTTGCCGAGGTAGGCGCCCTTGACCTTGCCGGTCTTCAGCCTGGCGGCGGCCTCGACCAGCTCCTCCAGCGTCTTCGGCACCTCGACGCCGGCCTTCTCGAACATCGACGGGCGGTAGAAGAAGAACTGCGGGTCGTCGATCATCCGGACGCCGTATATCTTGCCGTCGACGGTGTGGGACTTGATGTCGGCCTGGTTGAAGTCGTCCTTGACCGGTTCGATGATGTCCGTCAGGTCGGCCACCTGACCGCTCTTGACGAGCTGGATCTGCGGGTGGAACTCGAAGACGTCGGGCGCGTTGTCGGTGAGCAGCGCGGCGAAGAGCTTCTGCTCGAAGTTGCTGCCCGTGATCCACCGCGTGGTGACGTTGGCTTCCTTGTAGGCCTTGGCGTAGCGCTTGACGGCCTGCTCGACGCCGGCCTCGCCGTAGGCGTGGAAGTACTGGACCAGGTTCTTGCCCGAACCCGACCCGCCGCCCCGCCCGGTGTTGCCGCCGCAGGCGGCCAGTCCGCCGGCGGCGGCCAGGCCCATCGCGGCCCGCAGTACGGTTCGGCGGTCCCAGTTCATGTTGCTCGATGCCGACATGCTGACGTCCTTGTCTCGAGTACGGCTGCGGCTCTTCGGCTCACGGCCCGGTGGCGCTCGGCCCGGTGGCTCGCGCCGGATGGCTCAAAGAGGGGGTGCGGAGCGGGACGCTAGAGCTTCGACTAAGGCTTCGGCAAGGGGTTGGACGAAGTCTGTGCGAAGCGTTGTCTCCGGTTCGCGATTTCGAACGCCCGGGAGGGCCGGAGGAGTTGCCTCCGAGGCGTTCGGTGCCTCTGTCGTTACGAGGGGGGCGCGGCGGCACGGCTGCGCACCGCGGTGCGTGTGCCGTTCTTCTGCCCGACCGCCTGCAGCGCGCCCTCCAGCGCGAACGTCGCCGCGCCCAGGCACACCGAGTCGGTGGGGATCGGCGAAAGGACGATCTCGGTGGCGGCCAGCGGCCGCGGCAGCGCGTGCCGGGTCACGGCGTCACGCACCTCGTGCAGCAGCGGCTCGCCCAGGGTGCGGGCGACCCAGCTGCTCAGCACGACGATCTCGGGGTTGAACAGGTTCACCAGATCGGCGACGCCGGCGCCCAGGTAGCGGGCGGTCTCCTGGACGGCCCGGCGCGCCACCGGGTCGCCGGCCACCACGCCCCGGGCCAGCGCGTCGATGGTCGCCGTCTGGTCCTCGGGGTGCAGCAGCGCACTGTCGGGGCTCAGTTCGCGCAGGTTCAGCATGATGCCGCGGGCGCCGACGTAGGCCTCGACGCAGCCGTGGTTGCCGCACCGGCACAGGCGTCCGTCCAGCACCATCGTGGTGTGGCCCCACTCGCCGGCGCTGTTGCTCACGCCCCGGTGCAGCCCGCCGCCCAGGACGAGCCCGGCGCCCACGCCCGTCCCGAGGTTGACCACCACGGCGTTCCCGCGCCCGCGCGCGGCTCCGAACCACAGCTCGGCCACCGCGCTGGCGCGCAGCGGGTTGTCCAGGTACAGCGGGTAGGCGATGTGCTCGGTGAGCAGGTCGAGCAGCGGCACGTCGTGCCAGTCCCAGTTGGGCGCGTACTCGGCGATGCCGGTGGCCCGGTCCACCTGCCCCGGCACGCTCACGCCCACCCCGAGCACGCGGGCGCCCTCGACGCCGGCCTGGGCGACCACCGAGCCGACGGCGGTGGCCACGTGGCCCACCACCTGCTCCGGCAGGCTCTCGCTGGGCCTCACGTCCTCCTCGGCCCGGGCCAGGACGTCGAGTCCCAGGTCGAACAGCTCGACGTGGACGTACGTCTCGGCGATGTCGACGCCGATCAGCGCGCCGCCCGACGAGTTGACCGCGACCAGGCCCCGGGGGCGGCCGCCGGCCGAGTCCTCGAAACCCACTTCCGTGATCATGCGGAGGTCGAGCAGCTCGCCGACGAGGGTGGCGACCGTGGCGAGGCTGAGGCCGGTGGCGGCCGCCAGCTCCTGCCGGGAGGTGGGGGACGCCGCGATGATCTGGCGCAGCACCTCGTAGCGGTTCGCGGTGCGGATGTCGCGTGATGTGCGCTTCACCGGGTGCCCATCCCTTCCCAGACCGGCTCGGGCCGGGTCGACGTCGGCACCGGCGCGGCGCAAGGCTATGGGCTGCCGTGGACTTTCGACAAGGGGTTTGGAAAGGGGCTTTATAAAGTGCGGGCCGGGGGCGGCGTCCGATGCCCCGGAGTGGCTCGCCCATGATGCATCAGGCAGCGGAGCGGGAGGCCTCCGGGGTGGGAGGCCGGGTGCGCCGGGCGGGCGCCGCCCCGGCGGGCAGGGCGGCCGTGTCTTCGTACGTGCCGCGGGTCAGGCGGCTGGCGCGGCCGCGGACGCCGGGCCGCCCGCCTGTCCCGGCCGGCTCTCCGCGGCCTCGAACAGCTCCCTCGTGCCCGTCAGGTCGAGCAGGCGTCCCACCGCCGTTCCGCAGGAGCGGACGGTGACCGCCTTGTCCTGCCCGAGGGCGCGCGTGCGCAAATCCAGGAGCACGCCGAGACCGGAGCAGTCGCAGAAGCCGACCGCGTCCAGGAAGAGGTCGATGCCGGTGCCGGACACGGTGAGGGCGCTGTGGAGTTCGGGCAGGAGCCGCCGGGCGCCCAGATCCAGCTCGCCGTGCAGGGTCACGCGCATCCGCTCGCCGTCCGGTGTCACGTCCAGGGCCGCCATGCAGGGCGGCAGCTCCGCGGCCGCCCCGTCGCTCGCCGTGCCCGCGGCGCCCCCCTCGGGGTGCGGCCGCGCGGGGTGCGCGGACTCCGGCATGGCTGTCGCTCCCTCTTCCGTTCGCCCTGCCTCCGGTTCCAGCCTTGCCCCTCTACCCCAAATCCGTCAGCCGATACATGAAACGCAGTACGTGTTTTTGGGTGCGCGAATGTTCGGTCAGTAGAGTGGGGGCATGGATGGAGTGCCCGAGCCACACACCGGATGGACGTTCCTCACCAACCACGCCCGGGTGCTGGCGGCCATCGCCGACAACCACAGTGCCCGGATCAGGGACATCGCGGCCCACTGCCGGCTCACCGAACGCGCTGTCCAGAAGATCATCTCCGACCTGGAGCGGGACGGGTACCTCTCCCACACCCGGGAGGGCCGTACGAACACGTACCGGATCGACCCCGGCAAGGTGCTGCGCCACCCCGCCGAGGCCGGCCTGACCGTGGCGTCCCTGCTGTCGCTGCTGCTGCGGGACGAGGCGGACCGCGCCGTGTTCCCGGACGCCCCCGACCGGCCGCACGCCACGGCCTGACCGGGACGGCCGGCGGTGCGGGGCCGGTCCACCGGCACCGCTTCCCTCCGGCCGTGCCCACGCCCCGGCCCGCCGTACACCGCGGCGTGCCCTACGCCCCGGTCAGCACGTCCCGCACGAAGGCGTTGGCGAACGTGCCGCGCGGGTCCAGCTCCCGGGCCAGCGACCGGAAGTCGTCCAGACGCGGGTACAGCGCGCCCAGGGCAGCGGCGGGCAGGGTGAACACCTTCCCCCAGTGCGGCCGCGCCCCGAAGGGGGCCAGCGCCTCCTCCACCCGCCGCACCACCGGCAGCACCGCACGGGTGTCCGCCACCCACGTGAAGTGCACCGCCACGGTGTCCCGGCCGTAGGACGGGCTCAGCCACTGGTCGTCGCCGGCGACGGTGCGCACCTCGCAGGTCTGCAGCACGGGGGCGACGGTGTCCCTGATCGCGTCGAGCGCGCGCAGCATCTCCACGGCGTGCCCGCGTGGCAGCAGGTACTCCGACTGCAGTTCCTCCCCGCTGCTGGGCGTGAACTCCGCCCGGAAGTGCGGCAGCCGCTCGTGCCACGGGCCCGGCACGCCGAACTGTTCGGTGCAGTTGACCGCCGGCATGCCCGGCACCGGGTGCAGCTTCTCGGTGGCCGGAGCGGCCCACGGGAAGGCGGGCAGCGGCTGGTCGGTGCGCCGCTTGAGCCACACCTGCCGGAAGCCCGGCGCGCGCCAGTCGGTGAACAGGCTGACGCTGTACGCCGTCGCCATCACCGTCTCGAACACCCCCGGGTCGAGCCCCTCCAGCGGCAGTTCGGTGAACAGGTGCTGCTCCACCTCGTAGGCCGGCTCCAGGTCGAGGGTGAGGGCGGTGACCACGCCCAGCGCGCCGAGCGACGTCACCGCCCCGCCGAACCGTTCCTCGTCCCGGCCGACGACCACGGTCGAACCGTCGGCCGTGACCAGCTCCACCTCCCGGACGGGCGCCGCGAGCGGCCCGTTGAGCACCCCGGAGCCGTGCGTGCCGGTCGCGACCGAACCGGCCACCGAGATGTGCGGCAGGGACGCCATGTTGGGCAGCGCGAGCCCGTGCGCGTGCACCCGCCGGGCCAGTTCCGTGTAGCGCACGCCGCCGCCGGCCCGGACCGTGCGCGCGGCGGTGTCCACCTCCACCTCCGGGGGCAGGTCCGCCAGCGACAGCAGGACGCCCTCGGCTCCGGGCTCGGCTATCGCGTTGAACGAGTGCCCGCTGCCCAGCACCCGCACCCGGTCGCTGCCGGAGACGAGCGCGCGCAACGCGTCGAGCGAGCCCGGCCGGTGCAGTTCCTTCGCCGCGTAGGTGATGTTGCCGGCCCAGTTGGTCACGGTCCCGTTCATCGCGTCGTCCTTCCCCGAGGCAGCGGGGACCGGGAAAGCCCCCGCCGGAACCTACCCCGGCCGCCGTCCATTGCCGCCGCCGCCCGGGGCGGCCTACCGTGGAGGCGTAGTAGAGAGCGGTTTCTGCGGTTCGCCGGGGCCGCTCGCCCGGGTGTCACGAGTGGGAAGGTCACCTCCTTGAGCCAGCGCCCCCAGGCACTGTTCGCCATGGCCGCCGAGCACGTGCCGCAGCTCTTCCCGCCCGAGGTGCTGGCCCGGCTGCGGACGTCCCTGGACCTCGACCCCGCCCTCGTGGCAGGGGACTTCACCGAGCCCGCCGTACTCGACGCCCTCGCCCGGACCGAGATCCTGGTGACCGGCTGGGGCTGCCCCCGGGTGGACGAGCCGGTCCTGGACGCGGCTCCCCGGCTGCGCGCGGTGCTGCACTCGGCCGGGTCGGTGAAGCCCTTCGCCACCCCCGCGCTCTTCGAGCGCGGCATCGCCGTCTCCTCGGCGGCCGCCGCCAACGCGCTGCCGGTCGCCGAGTACACCCTCGCCATGATCCTGCTCGCCGGGAAGGATGTCCTCGCCGCCCGCGAGCGGCTGCGCGCCACCCGGGTCCCGGCGGGCTGGGGCGTCCGGGCCGGCATCGGCAACCACGGCCGCCGCGTCGGCGTGATCGGCGCCTCCCGCATCGGCCGCCGCGTCCTCGAACTGCTGCGCCCCTTCGACCTGCGGCCCGCCCTCACCGACCCCTACGTCGACGAGCGGGAGGCCGCACGGCTCGGCGTCCCCCTGCTGCCGCTCCACGAACTGCTGCGCACCAGCGACATCGTCACCGTCCACGCCCCCGCGACGCCCGAGACCCGCCACCTGATCGGCCGCCGCGAACTGGCTCTCATGCCCGACGGCGCGACGCTGATCAACACCGCCCGGGGCGCGCTGGTCGACCACGACGCCCTCGTGGCGGAACTGCGCGCCGGGCGCCTGACCGCGGTCCTCGACGTCACCGACCCCGAACCGCTCCCGGCCGACTCGCCCCTGTACGACCTGCCCGGGGCGTTCGTCACCCCGCACCTCGCGGGCTCGCAGGGCAACGAGCTGGTCCGGCTCGGCCTGGCCGTGACCGAGGAGGCGGAACGGCTGGCGGCGGGGGACGCTCTGGCCCACCCCGTCGACCCGGCGGCCCTGGACCACACGGCCTGACGGCGACCCCGGCGGCCGCCGGGGCGGGCTCGCCGCTCGCCCGGGCCGTGATCGCCGACGGCGGCCGGGCCCTCGCGGCCCTGGTCGTCCGGCTCGCCGCGCGGGGCGTCGCCGTGGACGACGTCGTGGTGGCGGGCGGCACGGTGCTCGCCCAGCCCGCGCTGTACGAGGCGTTCACCGCCGCCCTCGCCGAGGCCCTGCCCGCCGCGCGCCCGCACCGTCTGCGGATGCCGCCGGTGGAGGGGGCGCTGGCGCTGGCCCGTTCGCTCCCGTGCGCCGGGCGGCCGCCGTTCACCGTCCCGGCCCCGCCCGTTGGCCGGACCCTCCCCGCGGGGTCACGGCCCGGCCGTAGATCCTCGCCCGGGCCGGCAAAAGCCCTGTTCACCGGCACAGGCACCGGCTCGGGGGGACCCGGTACCGCCCACGCACACCCAGGGGCATACCGTGAGGAGTCGTACGTCCGAGCCGGGAGGAGACACGGGATGGGCAGCGGCAGCCGTACCGCGCTGGTCGAGGATCTGATGGAGCGGTTCCCGCACGTCCCGCGGGAAGCCGTCTTCAAGGAGGACCTGCTCCGCGGTGGCGTGGCCTTCGACCCGTCGGCGCTCAGCGACAACGAGGACGGCGAGGTCAAGCCGAAGTCGTACTTCATCTTCTCCTTCGACCACGGCACCCTGCCCGAGCTGGGCGAGGCCGCGCTGCGCCGCCCGCCCGAGGAGATCATCCTCACCGGCGGCCCCTACGACCTGCGCCGCACGGTCGTCTCGGTCCGGGTGAATCCCGCCTCGCCCTACCGCGTCGCCGCGAACGAGGACGGCGTGCTCGGCCTCTACCTGGACGGGAAGCGCATCTCCGACGTCGGCGTGCCGCCGATGCCCGAGTACTACCGGCACACCCTGGCCAGCGGGAAGTCGGTCATGGAGGTCGCCCCGACCATCCAGTGGGGCTACCTGATCTACCTGACCGTCTTCCGGGTCTGCCAGTACTTCGGCGCCAAGGAGGAGTGCCAGTACTGCGACATCAACCACAACTGGCGCCAGCACAAGGCCGCGGGCCGCCCCTACACGGGCGTGAAGGACGTCGAGGAGGTCCTGGAGGCCCTGGAGATCATCGACCGCTACGACACGGCGAGGACCTCCACCGCCTACACCCTCACCGGCGGCGCCATCACCAAGACGGTCTCCGGCCGCGACGAGGCCGACTTCTACGGCCACTACGCCAAGGCCATCGAGGAGCGCTTCCCCGGCCGCTGGATCGGCAAGGTCGTCGCCCAGGCGCTGCCGCGCGACGACGTCCAGCGCTTCAAGGACTACGGCGTGCAGATCTACCACCCCAACTACGAGGTGTGGGACGAGTACCTGTTCAAGATGTACTGCCCCGGCAAGGAGCGGTACGTCGGCCGCGACGAGTGGCACAAGCGGATCCTGGACTCCGCGGAGGTCTTCGGCGCCCGCAACGTCATCCCGAACTTCGTCGCCGGGGTCGAGATGGCCGAGCCCTTCGGCTTCAAGACGGTCGACGAGGCCATCGCCTCCACCACCGAGGGCCTGCGCTTCTTCATGTCGCACGGCATCACGCCCCGCTTCACCACCTGGTGCCCGGAGCCGACGACCCCGCTCGGCAAGGCCAACCCGCAGGGCGCGCCGCTGGAGTACCACATCCGCCTGCTCCAGGCCTACCGGCAGACGATGGAGGACTTCGGCCTCTCCTCGCCCCCCGGCTACGGCCCGCCCGGCGCCGGCAACGCGGTCTTCTCGGTCAGCTCCTTCATGGACAGCCTGCCCGCGGACGAACCCGTCGAGGTCTGAACCGGCCCGTTCGAGACGGACCGGCCTGCCGTACGTATGCACTGCCGGAGCCGTGGATCAGGATTTGAATACGCCGCTTGTCAGTTGTGTCGGAAGCGTGAAAAACTCCTCCCCCCCCCGAGGTTTCCCCCAACTCCAATGCCGACATGGTGAGTTGACCTCGCTTGCGGATGCAGGAGACTCATGCCCGACCTGCCGACCCCTCAGGACGCCACCGAGGCCGCGCTGTTCTCGGAGTGCTGGGACGCGGTCCTCGCCTACGCCGACCTGTGCACGTCCGGCTCGACGGCCGCCGCGCAGCTCGCCCGTGAGGCGTTCGCACACGGCATACGCGAGGCCCGCGCGGCCGAGGCCGGGCCCGTAAGGGGCGCCGGCCGCCGCCCCGCACGGCTGCCCCGCATACCCCTGCTGCTGACCTCCGTGCGCACCACGGCGGCGGCCTGGGAGGAGGGCGGGCAGGGCCACAAACTCGACCCCGACCTGCGGCTGTGGCTCAACTCGGACAAGGCCGCCCGGTACACCGGGCCCCCGCTGCGGCGCCCGCTCGCCCTGCGCGGTCTGCGCGACCTGCAGCAGGCGGACGCCGAACTGCTGTGGCTGGCCGAGGTGGAGGCGCTGCCGCTGTCCGTCGTCGCCCGGCGCCTGGGCCTGGACCCGGCCACCGCCGCCGAGGAACTGGCGCAGGTGCGCACCCTGTTCCGGGACCGCTGCCACCGCAACCACCTCGACACCCCCATGGACGCCCGCTGCCGCAGCTACGCCCGGCTGCTGGACGCCGTCACCCGCTCGTCGGACGCCGACACCCCGGACGACCTCTCCCGGCACCTGGCCACGTGCGTGGAGTGCGCCGAGGCCGCCGCCTGCCTGCGCCTGCACGGCGGGGGACTGCCGGGGGCGCTGGCCGGCGGGGTGATCGGCTGGGGCGGTCTCGCCTACCTGGAGCGCCGCCGCCGCGCCGCCGAGGTGCGGCTCGGCGCGGGCCGACCCGGCGCGGCCGACCGGGCGGCCGAGGAGGCGGAGGAGGGGGCGCAGAAGGCACGCGTCGCCCGCAACGGCCTCCTGGTCGCCGCCGTCCTCGTCTCCGCCCTGGCGCTCGGCGTCTCCCTGATGCCCTTCGGCGGCTCCGGCGACGACCTCGGGGCGCGCGACGGCGGCCGCCAGCCCGTGGCCGACCCGGGCCCGTCGCTGCCCTCCGCCCCCGCGCTGCCGCCCGCCACCTCCCAGCCGGCCGGCCGGGCCACCGGTGACACCGGCGAGCCGGACACGCCCCGCTCCTCGCAGAGCAGCAACCGCCACACCGAACCGCAGGGCACCGCCTCGCCCACCGCGCCGACCGCGCCCGCCGAGCGCGGCAAGCCCACCTGCCGCGTCGAGTACGACCTGGTCAACCAGTGGCCCGACGGCTTCCAGGCCACCGTCAGCGTCACCAGCGCCGCCGCCCTCGACTCCTGGCGCGTGTCCTGGTCGTTCCGGGACGGCCAGCAGGTCGGCCAGATGTGGGACGCCTCCGTCTCCCAGGACGGCTCCCGCGTCACCGCCACCGCGGCCGACTACAACAAGTCGGTTCCCGCGGGCGGCGACCTGGCCTTCGGCTTCCTCGCCTCCTGGCGCGGCAAGAACTCCCCGCCGTACGACTTCACGCTGAACGGCCGGGCCTGCGCGAAAAGCGGTTGACGCGGCCGGGCCGGTACCGGATACGGTGACGCCGGTCGCTGCCGCAGGAGCACGACCGGTCGAGGAACGAGGAGGTGTTGACCGATGGCTGTCATTGCGATGAGCGCTGCCCGCATCCAGTCCGTCACGTCCACCTCCATGGCCACCGGCTGATCCGACCCGTCGTCGAGCCGGGGCCGACCTTGGAAAGGGTCACCCTTGACTTCCAGCTCCGCCTCTTCCGTTTCCTCCGCGCTCACCCCCTACGGCTGGGACGACGCGTGGGCGGACGAGTTCGCCCCCTACGCCGCCGAAGGGCTGCTGCCCGGACGCGTCATCCGGGTCGACCGCGGGCAGTGCGACGTCGTCACCGCCGACGGTGTGCTGCGCGCCGACACCGCGTTCGTCACCCCACACGACCCGATGCGGGTCGTGTGCACCGGCGACTGGGTCGCCGTCGAACCCGGCGGCAACCCGCGCTACGTCCGCACCTACCTGGAGCGCCGCACCGCGTTCGTCCGCTCCACCTCCTCCAAGCGGTCCGAGGGGCAGATCCTCGCCGCCAACGTCGACCACGCCGTCGTCGCCGTGTCCCTCGCCGTCGAACTCGACCTCGGCCGCGTCGAGCGGTTCCTGGCCCTCGCCTGGGAGTCCGGGGCGCAGCCCGTCGTCGTCCTCACCAAGGCCGACCTCGTCCCGGACGCCGTCACCCGTTCCCACCTCGTCCAGGACGTGGAGACCAGCGCGCCCGGCGTGCCGGTGGTCCCCGTCAGCGCGCGGGACGGGGAGGGGCTCGACGTGGTCGCGGCGATCGTCGCCGGCGGTACGTCCGTGCTGCTCGGACAGTCCGGCGCGGGCAAGTCGACCCTCGCCAACGCGCTCCTCGGCGAGGACGTCATGGACGTCCGGGCCACCCGGGACGTCGACGGCAAGGGCCGCCACACCACCACCACCCGCAACCTGCTCGCCCTGCCCGGCGGGGGCGTCCTGATCGACACGCCCGGACTGCGGGGCGTGGGCCTGTGGGACGCCGAGACCGGCGTCGGCCAGGTGTTCTCCGAGATCGAGGACCTGGCCGAGCGGTGCCGCTTCCACGACTGCGCCCACGAGGCCGAACCCGGCTGCGCGGTGCTCGCCGCCGTGGACTGCGGTGAACTGCCTGAGCGGCGGCTGCGCAGCTACCGCAAGCTGCTGCGCGAGAACCAGCGCATCGTCGCCAAGACGGACGCCCGCCTGCGTGCGGAGATCCGCAAGGACTGGAAGCGGAAGGGGGCGATCGGCAGGGCGGCGATGGAGGCCAAGCGGGGAGCGCACCGGCGCTCCTGACCGCGGTGTCCGATTTCCGCCAGCGGATGCCCCGCCGACGGCGGAGACTGGACCCGTGAGCGACCAGGGAACGGACGAGGACACCAGGTACGAGGCCGTGCGCAGCCGGGACGCCCGTTTCGACGGCGTGTTCTTCTTCGCCGTCGAGACGACCGGCATCTACTGCCGGCCCAGCTGCCCCGCGGTCACCCCGAAACGGGCCAACGTACGGTTCTTCGCCACGGCCGCCGCCGCGCAGGGCGCGGGCTTCCGGGCCTGCCGGCGGTGCCGCCCGGACGCCGTGCCCGGCTCCGCCGAGTGGAACGTCCGCGCGGACGTGGTGGGCCGGGCCATGCGGCTGATCGCCGACGGCGTCGTCGACCGGGAGGGCGTCGCCGGGCTCGCCGCCCGGCTCGGCTACAGCGCACGGCAGGTGCAGCGGCAGCTCACCGCCGAGCTCGGCGCCGGACCGGTCGCCCTCGCCCGGGCCCAGCGGGCCCACACCGCGCGCCTGCTGGTGCAGACCACCGAGCTGCCGATCACGGAGATCGCGTTCGCCTCCGGCTTCTCCAGCGTGCGGCAGTTCAACGACACGATCCGCGCGATCTACGCCTCCACCCCGAGCCGGCTGCGCTCCGCCGCCGCCTCGCGGGGCGGCCGGACCCGGCGCACCGCCACCCCCGGCACCGGGATCCCGCTACGGCTCGCCCACCGCGGCCCCTACCAGGCCGGACCCGTCTTCGACCTGCTGGAACGCGAGGCCGTGCCCGGCGTCGAGGAGGTGAGCGGCCCGCCCGGCACGCGCACCTACCGGCGCACCCTCCGCCTGCCCTACGGCACCGGCATCGCCGCCGTCGGCGAACGCCCCGGCGCCGCCCGCACCGCGGCCGGCGCCCACCCGGGCGGCTGGCTCGACGCCCGGCTGCACCTCACCGACCCCCGCGACCTGACCACCGCCGTCCAGCGGCTGCGGCGGCTGTTCGACCTCGACGCCGACCCCTACGCCGTCGACGAGCGGCTCGGCGCCGACCCGCGGCTCGCGCCCCTGGTCCGCGCCCGGCCCGGCCTGCGCTCGCCCGGCGCCGCCGACCCGGAGGAACTCGCGGTGCGCGCACTGGTCGGGCGCACGGCGGCGGAACGCCTGGTGCGCCGGTACGGCAAGGCCCTCGACGCCCCCTGCGGAAGCCTCACCCACCTCTTTCCCGAGCCGGCCGTCCTCGCGGGGGCCGAACCCGGCGCCCTCGGCGCGCTGGCCACCGCCCTCGCCGACGGCGCCGTACGCCTCGACCCGGGTGCGGACCGGGACGCGGCACAGGACGCGCTGCTGGCCGTGCCCGGCCTGGACGCCCGTACGGTCGCCGAGATCCGCACCCGCGCCCTCGGCGACCCGGACGTCGCCCCGCCCGGCCTCGACACCCCCGGCACGTGGCGCCCCTGGCGCTCGTACGCCCTGAACCACCTGCGCGCAGCAGGGGAGTGGGAGCTCCGATGACCCGGCCGACCTATTGGACGAGCGTGCCCAGCCCCCTCGGGCCGCTCCTGCTCACCGCCGCCCCGACCGGCGAGCTGACCTCGCTGTCCGTGCCCGGGCAGAAGGGCGGGCGCGAGGTGCGCGACGACTGGCGGCGGGACGCCGGGCCCTTCCGTGCCGCACAGGAGCAGCTGGCCGCGTACTTCGCCGGGGACCTGAAGGAGTTCCGGCTGGCGTGGCGCACGGAGGGCACACCCTTCCGGGAGCGGGTGTGGGCCGCACTGGACGACATCCCCCACGGCTCGACCGTGACGTACGGCGAGATCGCCCGGCGGATCGGGGCGCCCCGGGCGGCCGTGCGGGCCGTCGGCGGCGCGATCGGAGCGAACCCGCTGCTCGTGGTCCGCCCGTGCCACCGGGTGATCGGGGCCGACGGCACCCTGACCGGCTACGCGGGCGGCCTGGACCGCAAGGTACGGCTGCTGACGCACGAGGGGGTGCTCCGGCCCCCGCCGGGGGCGGGTGCGGACCCCCGCATCAGCCCCAGAGGACCGCGCCCAGCCACGCCGCCGCGATCAGCTGGCAGGTGAAGAGTTCCGCCAGGATGCCGGAGCCCCCCATGCGCATCACGGTGCGCAGGGCCGACCTCGCCTCGGCGTGGCGGCCCAGCCGGACCCGTTCGAAGAGGTAGACGCCGGCCAGGAAACCGGGGATCGCGCCGAGGACGGGAAGCAGGACGAAGCCGACGGTGGAGCCGGCTCCGGCGCAGGCCAGCATGCGGCGGCCGGTGCGGTTCGCGCGCAGCCTCCTGGGGGGCAGCGCCCAGCGCACGGCCTGGGAGACGAGCAGGAGGAGCGTGGCACCGACCAGCACCCACCAGGCGAGGGGCTGCGGGTCCGTCAGCGCCCACCACAGGAGCGCGGCCCACACCAGCAGCGATCCCGGCACCGCGGGCAGCAGCACTCCGCACAGGCCGAGCAGGATGACCAGCCCGACCAGCAGGAGGTCCCACACTCCCATCTGACCAGCCTGCCGGAACACCGAAGAAGCCGCAGGTCAGCAGGTGGCCGGGACCCGGACCCGCAGGTCAGCCGCCCGCGGCCGCGAGGAGAGCTGGTTCGCACGGCCGTTCTACGGCTCACTCGACGCGCGGGGTACGGCGAGGTGACGAGCCGGTTTTTTCCACAAGCCCCGTTTTCATCCCGCTCGCGCGGTGGACAATTACCGGCATGAGCCAGCAGGGGGGAAGGCCCACCGGTCACGAGGACGACTGGTGGGGGCAGTTGTACGACGACTCCACCGGCGACACGGGCCCGGCACCGGCCCCCGATTCCCTGGACGACCGCTTCGCCTCGGCGGCGGGGACGGTGGGCGGCCCGGAGACCGGATCCGCCGGCCGCGGCCGGAGACTCGGCCCGCCGGACGGTCCGCCCCGGCGGTCCGCCGAAGCGGAACCTGAGCCACCGGGGTGGGCCGCCGGTGTGGAGCCGACGGTTCCGGGGCCCCGGTCCGGGGCGGACGACATGCCGGGCGCCCGGCACCCCGCAGGCGGTGCCCCACATCGGGCGCCCTGGGAACCGCCACCCGCCCGGCCCACGGGCCCGGTGACCTTCCCGACGGCGTCCCGCCCCCCGAACCGCGGGGACTCCGCTCCCGCGAGGCCACCCCAGGGCCCGCCCGCACCCGGCGGTACGCCCACGTCGGACCCGGGGGACCCCCGGACGGAGCCGACCGAGACCTCGCGCACACCCCCGGGCCCCGCGGCCCCGCCCGCCGGGGGCGAGGCGGCTTGGGGAGGCCGGGGGGAGGATCTCGGGGCGTCGTCGGGGGCTGCGGGGGCACCCTCGCGTCCTGCCTTTCCGCCTGCCGGGGGTGATGTGGCTTGGGGAGGCCGGGGGGAGGATCGCGGGGCGTCGTCGGGGGCTGCGGGGGCACCCTCGCGTCCCGCCTTTCCGCCTGCCGGGGGCGATGTGGCTCGGGAAGACCCGGGTGCGGCCCCCGGGGCATCGGACCGGGCTCCGGGGACGGCCGCGGGTTCCCGGACCTCGTCCGCCGGAGCCGACGGGTCCTCCGCTGGCCTGGCGGACCTCCCCGGATCTCCGGGCAAGACCACCGGCTCCGGCGCCTTGCCCGGCCGGGGCGGTGTCTCCTCGGACGCCTCGGGGGAGGCGCCCGGGGCGGCGGACCGCTCCGCGCGGACGCCCCCGGTGCCGCCGTCCGTTCCCCCGCCACCTCCCACGGCCCCTCCGGGCCGACCCGACCTCGAACCCCCTTCCGGTCGCCGCGACCCCGAACCACCGTCCGGCCGTCGCGACTGCGAACCCCCTTCCGATCCTCGCGACTCCGACCCCCCTCCCGGCCCTCGCGACCCCGAACCTCCGTCCGGCTCGGCGGCCGACCCGTCCCGGGGCGGCGCACCTCCCTCGGCGGCCGGCTGGCTCGCTCCACCGGCGCCGGCCGACCCGCCGGCCGTGACCCCGGGCGCGGCCGAAAGGCCCTCCGTGTCCGCGCGGCCCATCAGGCCTGACGGGCACCCCGGGTCTGAGGGGCCTGCCGGGATGACCACCGGGTCCGCGGGGCCGGCCAGGTCGACCTCGGGGGCCGCCGGGCCGGCTGGAGTTCCGCCCGTGCCGCCGGCCGCCGCCGGACCGCCGCCGTCCGCACCCCCGGGTGTCCCCGGGCCGTCGTCCGTGCCCCCTGCTGCCGTCGGGCCGTTGCCCGCGGCGCCCGGCGGGTTCGCCGCCGAGTCCGGCGGCTCCGGACCGCGGATCGAGCCGCCCGAGTCCGTGCCCCGGGCCCGGGGCCACGTCGGATCGCGGCCTCCCACCTACGACGCCGAACCCACCGCCCTCCCGCCCGCCGACCCGGACGACCTCGGCGACCTGGTCGCGGACACCGTGCTCGACGGGGCCCGCTACGGGGTCTGCACGTTGCGGGCGGCGTCCGTGCGCGGGGACTCCGCGCGGTACCGGGGGGAGCCGCGGCGCGACGCGCTGCTCACCGCCCGGTTCGGAACCGGCGAGCACGCGTTGCTGCTCGTGGCCGTGGCGACCGGCGCCCGGACCGCTCCGGGGGCGCACCGGGCCGCCGCCGAGGCCTGCCAGTGGATCGGCCGGGCCGTCGGACGCAGCCACGCGCGGCTCGTGGAGGACATAAGGGGCGGCCGGCGCGGTGACCTCAAGTCAGGTCTGCACCGCCTCACCGACCGCAGTCTGGGCAGACTCCGCGCCAGCGCCTCCGAACAGGGAGTCGAACCGGACCAGTACGCGGCCAGCCTGCGCTGCCTGCTGCTGCCCGCCGACCCCGAGTGCCGGACGCGCGTGTTCTTCGGCGTCGGCCCGGGCGGACTGTTCCGGCTGCGGGAGGGGGAGTGGCAGGACATCGAGCCGCAGGTCACCGACGTCCGGGGCGAGGCGGTCGTGGGCTACGGGTCGCCGCCGCCCGAGACGCCCGAGGGCGACCGGCTCACCATGGACCTGGGCATCCCGACCCCGCCCAGCCCTTACGAGCCCGCCCCCGAGCCGCCCCGGGAACCCTTCCGCTTCCGCACCTCCGTCGCCCGCCCGGGTGACACGCTCCTGATGTGCAGCGGCGGGCTCGCCGAGCCCCTGCGCGGCGAACCCGAACTGGGCGAGTACCTGGCCGAGCGGTGGTCCCGGCCGGAGCCGCCCGGCCTCGCCGCGTTCCTCGCCGACTCCCAAGTGCGGGTCAAGGGTTATGCCGACGACCGTACGGCCGCGGCCGTTTGGGAGGCGTGAGCGCCCGCCCTGTGACTTGATGGAACCCGGAGGGATCCCAGGAGACCGAAGGGGCAGACGAGAACCATGGCCAAACAGAACGTCGCGGAACAGTTCGTCGACATCCTGACCCGCGCCGGCGTGAAACGCCTCTACGGCGTCGTCGGCGACAGCCTCAACCCCATCGTCGACGCGGTCCGCCGCAACTCCGCCATCGACTGGATCCACGTCCGGCACGAGGAGACCGCCGCCTTCGCCGCCAGCGCCGAAGCACAGATCACCGGCGGCCTCGCCGCCTGCGCCGGCTCCTGCGGCCCCGGCAACCTCCACCTCATCAACGGCCTCTACGACGCCCACCGCTCGATGGCCCCGGTCCTCGCCCTCGCCTCGCACATCCCCTCCAGCGAGATCGGCCTCGGCTACTTCCAGGAAACCCACCCCGACCGGCTGTTCGCCGAGTGCAGCCACTACAGCGAGATGATCTCCAGCCCGCAGCAGATGCCGCGGCTGCTGCAGACCGCCATCCAGAACGCCGTCGGCCGCAGTGGCGTCAGCGTCGTCACCCTGCCCGGCGACATCGCCGACCGGCCCGCCCCGGAGCAGGCCGCCGAGACCGCCCTGGTGACCTCCCGGCCCACGGTCCGCCCCGGCGACGCCGAGATCGACCGGCTGGCCGAGATGATCGACGAGGCGGGCAAGGTCACCCTCTTCTGCGGCAGCGGCACGGCCGGGGCGCACGCGGAGGTCATGGAGTTCGCCGGGAAGATCAAGTCACCGGTCGGGCACGCCCTGCGCGGCAAGGAGTGGATCCAGTACGACAACCCCTACGACGTCGGCATGAGCGGACTGCTCGGCTACGGCGCCGCCTACGAGGCCACCCACGAGTGCGACCTGCTGATCCTGCTCGGCACCGACTTCCCCTACAACGCCTTCCTCCCCGACGACGTGAAGATCGTCCAGGTCGACATCCGGCCGGAGCACCTGGGCCGCCGCTCCAAGCTGGACCTCGCGGTCTGGGGCGACGTACGGGAGACACTGCGCTGCCTGATCCCGCGGGTGAAGGAGAAGACGAACCGCCGCTTCCTCGACCGGATGCTGAAGAAGCACGCCGACGCCCTGGAGGGCGTGGTGAAGGCGTACACCCGCAAGGTCGAGAAGCACACGCCGATCCACCCCGAGTACGTGGCGTCCGTGCTCGACGAGGTCGCCGCCGACGACGCCGTGTTCACCGTCGACACCGGCATGTGCAACGTCTGGGCCGCCCGCTACATCTCGCCCAACGGCCGCCGCCGCGTCATCGGTTCGTTCTCCCACGGCTCGATGGCCAACGCCCTGCCCATGGCGATCGGCGCGCAGTTCACCGACCGCAAACGGCAGGTCGTGTCGATGTCCGGCGACGGCGGTTTCTCCATGCTGATGGGCGACTTCCTGACGCTGGTGCAGTACGACCTGCCGGTCAAGGTCGTCCTCTTCAACAACTCCTCCCTGGGCATGGTCGAGTTGGAGATGCTGGTCGCCGGGCTGCCCTCGCACGGCACCGCCAACAAGAACCCCGACTTCGCGGCCGTCGCCCGTGCCTGCGGCGCCTACGGCGTGCGCGTCGAGAAGCCCAAGGATCTCGCCGGGGCGCTGAAGGACGCCTTCAAGCACAAGGGCCCGGCCCTCGTCGACGTCGTCACCGACCCCAACGCGCTGTCCATCCCGCCGAAGATCAAGGCCGAGATGGTGACCGGGTTCGCCCTGTCCGCCTCCAAGGTCGTGCTGGACGGCGGGGTCGGCCGGATGCTGCAGATGGCCCGCTCCAACCTGCGCAACGTGCCCCGGCCGTAGGGCAGTCAGCGGTACGGCGTCCACCGGCGCGCCGAGGTGTCGTACGTGTAGCGGGGCAGGCCGGTGATGCCGCTGGTGCGGAACGGGCGGCCGGCGTCGTCGATGCGGACGGTGCCGCTGCGGCCCTGGGAGGACCAGTCCAGCTCCAGGTACCAGCGGCAGTCGCAGCCCCGCGTCCGGGCGTTGACCAGCAGCACCTCCGGGTCCCGCGCCGAGACGCGGTACGGCATGCTCACCGCCGGGATCGGCGTGCCGGCGTCGCTCCCGGCGACCGCGCGGACGATGGGGCGGTCCTTGTCCAGGTCCACGTCGAAGGAGCGCGGGGTGATCGAACCACCACAGCCCTGGTCCATGGCGTAGGCGTTGCCCTGGACGGGGTCCGACCGCCCGGCCACGCGCACGCGCAAGGCGTCCAGCACGACGGCCGTGTCGCTGCGCCCCTGCAGGGACAGCCGCACGAGGGTCTCGCCGCCGTGCACCGCGCTCTGCGTCGCCGCCCAGACCCCGGCGTCCTGGGGGACAGGGGGCGGCGGGACCCGGGCCGGGGGCTTGTCGACCACGTAGTCGTGACCGCAGCCCAGCTTCCAGGCCTGGGAGTCGGCGGACCAGGTGAGGGGCGCGGCCCGGTCCGCACCGCCCTTCGGCGGGGCGGTGGTGCGGGCGGACGGCGCCGGGGCGGGCTTCCCCTCTCCCTTCCCCTTCTTTCTCTCCTTTTCCTTCTCCTTCGGGCCGGTGGAGGGCGCTGAGCGTTCGGGGTCCGGGGAGGTGCTCGGTGAGGGCGAGGCACCGCGCCCCTCCGGGTCCCCGGTGCCCCTCGCCCCGGGGGTGGCCGGACCGGCTTCACGCGCACGGTCGTCGGCGGCCGCGCGCCGTCCGTCCGGCAGCGCGGCCAGACTCACGAGGGTCGCGAGCACGGCACAGGCAGCGGCCAGCCCGGCCGCGAGACGCCTGCGGCGGTACCAGGGGCGGCGGGGGAACGCGGCTTCGGCGGCCGGCGGGAGCAGGGGGTCCGCTTCGGCCGTCGGCTTCTCCTCCTCCTCCGCCCTCTCAGCCTTCTCTCCCTTCTCCGCCTTCTCCTCCCTGGGGGTGTGTGCCGTGCCCGGGGCGTTGGTGGCGCCCGCGCCGCGCGGTCGCTGTCGGGCCGCCGCCGCGAGCAGCCAGCGGCGGTGGAGGTCCAGGCGTTCCTCGGACGAGGCCCCGCACAGGGCCGCGAACCGTTCCACCGGGGCGAAGTCGAGGGGGACCGCCTCGCCCGCGCAGTAGCGGTGCAGGGTCGAGGTGTTCATGGCCAGGCGGCGGGCCAGCGAACCGTAACTGCGGTCCGTGCGCTCCTTCAGTGCCCGCAGCAGTGCCGCGAACTCCGCGACGTCGTCCGCGTCGTCCCCGTCGTCCGCGCCGTTCACGTCGTCCCGTGTCGACACCGTGCCCCCGTCTCCTAGGTGCGAACCGGCCCGGGACGGCATCCCAGGCACCCGTGTACCTGCACGTCAGGAGGGCTGGGATGGTTCCACCCCGCTGGATCGGGCGCCGGCTGTTGCGCCCGCCCCCTGTGACCGCTGATGCTCTTGGTGTCGCCACCGGCCAGGCCCGCCCGACCGACGGGCGTCGTCGCCGCGGCACACCGCATCCACGCACCGACCCACGGGGGACACCCATGTCCATGCGCATCCGAGCAGGCGCGCTCACCGCACTCACCGCCGCCGCCCTCACGGCCGGCACGGTCCTCACGGCACCGGCCGCCGGCGCCGCGCCGAAGGCCGCCCCACCCAAGTTCCTGTCGGCGTCCCAGCTGCCGCCGCACCCGACGTCGTCCTGGACCGCGGGCCCGGTCACCGAAGGGTTCCCGGAGGCGCTCGGCTTCTGCGTCAGCACGGAGGGCGTGTCCTCCTACGACTACCGGCACCGGGAGTTCCGGACCGACCTGGACACCGGCGCCGTGCAGCTGACCGTCGTGGCGGACACGGCCGCCCTGGCCAAGGCCCTGGCGAAGCACTACGACGACCTGATCCGCACCTGTGCCGACCGCATCGAGAAGTCCGACCCGGACGTCGAGGCCGAGGGCCGGGACTACGGCAAGCTGCCGGTCGAGGAGGGCGCCCGCGTCCGCGGGCTGCACACCGAGACCTCCTGGGGCGCCACCGACATCTCCCTGATGTCCGTCGGGCGGGACGGCAGGACCGTCACCGTCGTGCAGTGGGGGCAGATGGGTGACTTCGACGACGCGCCCGTGGCCGCCTTCAAGAAGACGACGACCACCGCCGTCAACAAGCTGTACTGACGGGCGAACACCGGAGAGGGACCGGGGTCGTCCTCCCGCCACGGGGGTCGGGAGGACGGCCCCGTACCGGTCGGTGCCCCGGGAACACCGTCGTACTTCGGCCAACTTCACCGCGGCGGCGGGCCCGTGGTCCGCCGCCCCGGTTCACCGCCGGGTACGCAGGGATCGGCAGCCGGCCGTCGGCACATCGTCCGATCTCCGGCGGTCAGGATCCACCCACGCCCCCGAACCGGCTACCCTCTTGTCCCCCGCCTCGTCCGCGCCGCCCTGCTCGGCGGCCCGCCCCCGGCGCCTCCGGCCGTCCCCGCGTGGCCGAACACCTGGTCGTTGACGATTCGACATGACTGCCGCGTGCCCCACGGGGCATGGATCCCCGTGAACGTGTTCGAGCAGGAGGGGAACCGACATCGGCGCGCGGGCGGGGGTCATGGAGAGGCAAGCACGAGGAGGCGGTCCCATAGCGATCGGGGCCTTCTCGGCGAAGACCGTGGAGGACAGGACCGACGACGTCACGGAGCGGGAAGCGGCGCCCCAGCTGAGGCGCCGACTGGGCAGGTCGGACCTGCGAGCCGTACCGGAAGCCCGCAGGGCCCTGCGGGAACTGCTCGGGCGGTGGGGAGAACCGGGGCGGTCCGGCCTCTCCGACGTGGCGGAGCTGCTCACCAGCGAACTCGTCACCAACGCGATCGTCCACACCGATCACGACGCGGTCCTGACGGCCACCGTCGGACCCCGCGGACTGCACGTGGAGGTACGGGACTTCGTGGCCCGCAGACCCCGGTTGCGGACGCCGGTCCCCGACGACAGCACGAGCGGCAGGGGCCTGTTCCTGGTGCAGTCCCTCGCGGACGCCTGGGGAGTCCGGCCGCACGGCGTGGGCAAGGCCGTCTGGTTCGAGCTGGAGGCCGGGGCGGCGTGAACGCCGAAGGGGGCGCGGCCCGCAGGCCACGCCCCCTTGCCGTCGCGGTGCCGCCCGGCTAGCCGAACTGCTGCTCCAGGTCCTTGAGCTTGCGCTCCAGGGAATCCAGACGCGGCAGCGCCATGGTGTCGTCCTCCGCGGTGAGGTCGACGGTCACGGGGTCATTCCCTTTGCGCACGGGCTGCAGGGAGGGACGCGAGCGGACGGGCAGTTGCTCCGGCCCGGATATGGCAGGCTCCGCGGTGACCTGCGAGGAGCCGCGCTCCACCTGCACCTCCAGCTGCCGGCCGCCGCCGCGGCCGAGGTGGCCGCGGTGACCGCGGCTGATCGCCTTCAGCTGGGCCCGCTCCACGCGCTGCTGGTCGCGGCGCCGCTGCCGTTCGGCGTCCTTCCTGCGCTTGTCCTCGCGGACCTCGTCGACCGCCTCGTCCAGGCTGCGCACACCCTCCAGCAGCATCAGCGACCAGGCCTTGTAGGTCTCCCGGGGCGCCCGCAGCCAGCGCACGATACGGATCTGCGGCAGCGGACGCGGCACCAGGCCCTGCTCGCGCAGGGCGGCCCGGCGGGTCTGCTTCAGGGCGCGGTCGAACAGGACCGCGGCGGAGAGGGACATGCCGGCGAAGAAGTGGGGGGCGCCGTCGTGGCCGACGCCCCGGGGCGCGTGCACCCAGTTGAACCAGGCGGCGGCGAAGGCGAACGTCCAGACCAGTATCCGCGACCCGAGCGCCGCGTCACCGTGGCTGGCCTCGCGCACCGCGAGCACGGAGCAGAACATCGCCGCGCCGTCCAGGCCGAACGGGACGAGGTACTGCCAGCCGCCGGTCAGGCCGAGGTTCTGCTCGCCGAAGCCGACCAGGCCGTGGAAGGAGAGCGCGGCGGCGACGGCCGCGCAGCAGAACAGCAGGACGTAGGAGACGGTGCCGTAGACGGCTTCCTTGCGTCTGCGGCGTTCCTCGCTGCGCTCCCAGGAATCGTCCGCGCTCGTGTCCTTGACCGAGGAGCGCTTGCCGCGCGCGAGCACCGCCACCGCCGCCAGCATGCCCAGGAGAAGCACGGCGCCCGGAAGCAGCCAGTTCAGCGATATGTCGGTCAGTCTCATGTGGGTGGTCCCTTGCATGGGGATAGGGCGTAACGCCCGCCATAGTGGCCCAATCCCACCGGCCCTCATCGGGTTTCGGGGCAAGAGGCCGCCAAGGAAGTGCAAGGGGATGCCCAGGGCGGCGTTCTGCTCGAACTGCCGCTTGAGGGGCGGGAGTTGAGTTCGAACAAGACTACCCGTACGAGTGGTTCTCCGGAAAGTTCCCGTGACTCGTGGGGAAGTTGTGAATCGCCTGTGGGCGTGTGGGTGTCCGCTTCCGCGATGATCCTACGGGAAGCGGGGAGGGGCTACTGTCGACGGTGTGTCAACTGGCCGTGGCCACCAGCTTGTCGACCCGGTCGGCGTCGCAGGTGCGCGGGCAGGTGGCGCAGGTGTCCTCGGGGCGCAGCGTGTAGAACATGCAGCAGCTCGCGCGGTCCCGGGTGCGCAGCGGTTCGCCGCCGGGGCCGGTCAGCTCGCGGAACGCGGCCGTGCCGACGTACGGCTTGGTCGCGCCCGGCAGGAGCAGCTCCAGCTCGCGCATCGCGCGCCGCTCCTCCAGCTCGCCGAGGAGCCGGCCGACGTACCACAGGCCCTCGACGATCTCGTCGGTCGCCATGCCCCACAGGGCCCGGCCGCGGCGCCGCATCCGGGGACCGAAACCGGTCAGGACCGGCTCCAGGTGCTCGGCGACCGCCGACCGCACCTCCGCGCGCAGGGCCTCCTCGTCCGCCACGACCCGGGAGCCGGGCAGCGCGGCGGCCTCGTCACCGGGCAGGCAGGCGAAGCCGGCCGGGCGCACGGCCAGGTGCCCCAGGGCGTGGGCGGGGTCGGTGCGGTCGTAGGAGACGTGCGTCACGGGGTAGCGGGGCACGCGGCGGTGCAGGAACCACGGCACGGTGATCAGCAGGCAGGCGGGCCAGGCGTAGCGGTGCAGGCCGAAGCTGGCGACGACGTCGGGGCGGGCCTGCCGGTCGTAGTCCCGGCGGATCTGGTCCTCGTCCCAGGCGAGGAAGGCGTCGAGGCCGGACCCGGCCGCGGCGAGGTCGGCGGCGGCGACCCAGCCGCCGCCGTGCGGGGCCGGTTGCTCCGGGGCGAGTTCGGTGACGGTGAGTCCCGGGAGGACCTCGGCCAGGCGGGTGTAGGCGCCGGAGACGGCCGAACGGGTCGCGGGCATGTGATCACCGATCCGTGTCTGTAGACGGTCCCGTGAGGGCAAGTCCTGAAGGTAAGGCTTACCTTACCGAAGATCGCCGGGATTTGAACTGGGGGCCGGTGCGCTTATCGTGCTTGACGGGCGAGTAACAACCCGCCGTAATGACCCCAAGTACCGATACGTCCGGAGGAGGACCCGTGAAGCAGGGCGCGCAGGGCTCCGCCGGGACGGGGGTCCCGCAGGTCCGCGCGGGAGCGCAGCAGGTCCGCGCGGAGGCGGCCGGGCAGGCCGGGGTGCCCCAGCAGGCCGGGGCCGTACGCGGGGAGCACACGCATTCCGAGCCCCCGGCGCCGGCCGTGGCCCGGGCGCGGCCGGTGGTGCAGCGGTCCTCGGTGCGGGGGCAGGTCCTCGACGCGCTGCGGGCCGCTCTGGTGGCCGGTGACCTGCGGCCCGGGGAGGTGTACTCGGCGCCGGTGCTGGGGGAGCGCTTCGGGGTGTCGGCGACGCCGGTGCGCGAGGCCATGCAGCAGCTGGCGCTGGAGGGCGCGGTGGAGGTGGTGCCCAACCGCGGGTTCCGGGTCGTCGAGCGGGGGACACGGGACCTGGCGGAGCTGGCCGAGGTCCGGGCGCTGATCGAGGTGCCGGTGATGCTGCGACTGGCCCGGACGGTGCCCGCCGAGCGGTGGGCCGAGCTGCGCCCGCTGGCCGAGGCGACGGTCCGCGCGGCGTCCTCGGGGTGCCGGGCGACGTACGCGGAGTCGGACCGTGGGTTCCACCGGGCGGTGCTGTCCCTGTCCGGGAACCGGCAGCTGGTGCGGATCGCGGAGGACCTGCACCGCCGGGCGCAGTGGCCGCTGGTGGGGGGCGGGCCCGGGGGGCGGGGGCGCGCAGACCTGGTGGCGGACGCGCACGAGCACACGGCGCTGCTGGACGCGCTGATCGCGCGGGATCTGGACGTGGTGCGGGCGCTGGTGGGGGAGCATTTCGCGGGTGCGGCGGGGTGCGGGTAGCGCCTGACGGTGGGTGGGGGGTCGGGTCCGCGCCGGGGGGTGTCCGTCCTCGGAACGGCGTGCTGGGGTTGCGTGGCGGCTGACTGTGCGTTGACGCGCCAACCGCGGAGACTCCCCGGCACGGCCCCTTCCGTGCGTCGGCGGCCGCGGGTGCGTTGCGGGTGCGGGCGGTGACTCGTGGCGGCCGCGGTTTGGCGGGCGGCCGCCATCGTCGGA
>NZ_JBWKIF010000004.1:255753-397533 GCF_056432865.1 Streptomyces sp. NPDC044921 | reverse complement strand
GTCGGATCGGCGTGCTGGGGTTGCGTGGCGGCTGACTGTGCGTTGACGCGCCAACCGCGGAGACTCCCCGGCACGGCTCCTTCCGTGCGTCGGCGGCTGCGGGTGCGTCGTGGGTGCGGGCGGTGACTCGTGGCGGCCGCGGTTTGGCGGGCGGCCGCCATCGTCGGATCGGCGTGCTGGGGTTGCGTGGCGGCTGACTGTGCGTTGACGCGCCAACCGCGGAGACTCCCCGGCACGGCTCCTTCCGTGCGTCGGCGGCCGGCGGGTGCGTCGTGGGTGCGGGCGGTGACTCGTGGCGGCCGCCCGTCCCGGTGGGGCGATTGCCGTCGGCCGTGGGTCCGCCCGGGCTCAGCCGCACCGTCCGGTCGGCGTCAAGCCGTGGCCGCCGGGGGTGCCGGTGTCAGGCGGCGGGCCAGCCAGGTCGGCACGCCGCCGAGCAGGCGGTACAGCCGTCGTGCCTCCTCCCGCAGCCGGGACGCCTCCGGTTCCGTCTCCGTGTCGGCGAGGGACACCAGCGCCGGGGCCGTGCCGACCAGGTAGCCCAGTTCCTCACGGATGCGCAGGGACTCGGCGAAGCCGTGCCGGGCCTCGGCCAACTCGCCGTCGCGCAGCGCGAGTCCGGCGAGGTGGCGCCAGGTGAAGGAGAGCAGCAGCGGGTCGGCGTGGGCCGTCGCGCCGGCGTGGGCGCGGCGGTACGCGGCCCGCGCGGCCTGGGGGGAGCTCGTCAGGTTCTCCGCCAGGAGGCCGCGACGGAAGTCCAGCAGGGCGCGCGCCGGAGCCCCCGGAGGGATCAGCGCCGCCGCCCGGCCCAGCGCGGCGCGCGCCTCGTCGGCCCGGTCCCGGACCGCCAGCAGGGTCGCGGCGTAGGCCAAGTACCCGCGTTCACAAGCGGCGGCGCCGCGTTCGTCGTCGCTGTGGGCCACGGCCTCGGCCGTGCGCAGCGCGTCCTCGGCCTCCTCCCAGCCCTCCTCGGTGTACAGACACCGTTCGACCAGCAGCGACGCGCGTTGCAGCGCCGCCGCCGGGGTGGCGGGCAGCAGCAGCGCGGCCGCGTCGGCCCAGCACCCGCGGGAGCGCAGCCGCCATACCGCGGTCTGGAGGGGATCGTCACCAGCGGTCGTTCCGTTACCAGACATGGCGGTATGCGCCACGTTGCCCTCCCCGAGCACGCCATCGAGCTGTTGAGTGGTGGCGGCATCTCAGCACGAATCGCGGGGCCGGGCCAAGAGGGTGGGTGAAGGATTTCACAAAGTCGTGGGACTCCGGGGTGTCCCGGGTTTGGGCCGGGACACCCCGTGTTCTCAGCTCATCCGCAGCGCCAGGAAGAAGTCCAGCTTGTCCTCCAGCCGCGACAGGTCACGGCTCGTCAACTGCTCGATGCGTCCCACCCGGTAGCGCAGCGTGTTGACGTGCAGGTGCAGGCGGGTGGCGCAGCGGGTCCAGGAGCCGTCGCAGTCGAGGAAGGCCTCCAGTGTCGGGATCAGCTCGGCGCGGTGGCGGCGGTCGTAGTCGCGCAGGGGGTCCAGCAGGCGGGCCGTGAACGCGCGGCGGACGTCGTCAGGGACGAACGGCAGCAGCAGGACGTGCGAGGCGAGTTCCTGGTGGCCCGCCGCGCAGACCCGGCCCGGGCGGGCCGCGGCGACGCGGCGGGCGTGGCGGGCCTCCTCCAGCGCGCCGCGCAGGCCCTCCGCCGAGTGCACGGCCGCGCTGACACCGAGGGTGAGGCGGCCGTCGTCGTCCAGACCGGCCGTGAGGGGCGAGCGTACGGACTCCAGCAGCGCGTCCGCGAGGACGCCGGTCTCCGAACCGTCGTGCTCCGCCGAGACGGCCGGGAGCGGGACCAGGGCTATGGCCTCGTCGCCCGTGTGCGCGACCGCGATGCGGTCGGCGTGCTCCGGGCCGGCGGACTGGGGGTACTCCCCGCTCGAAGCGCCCGGGGGAGAGTCGACGAGGATCTCCTCCAGGAGGGACTGCGCGACCGGGCCCGTCCCGGTCTCGGCGCCGTCCCACTCGACGCGGGCCACGACGACCTGCCAGTGCGGCGCGGCGCCGAGGCCGGGCAGCAGCACGGGAGCGGCCACGCGCAGCCGGGCGGCGATCTCGGCGGGGGCCGCGCCCGTCTGGACCAGCTCCAGGACCTCCTGGGCGAGACGGCGGCGGACCGTACGGGCCGCGTCCCGGCGGTCGCGTTCGACGGCGATCAGCTGCGTGACGCCGTACAGCAGGTCCAGGCGCTCCGCGGCCCAGTCCCCGGCGTCCGCCTCGACCGCCAGCAGCCAGTCGGACAGCACGGTCTCCCGGACGTCCGGGGTGCCCTGCGGGGAACGGCCCGTGGAGCGGATCGGGAAGAGCGAGTAGGTGGTGGAGCCCAGGACGGCGCGGTGGGGGGCGCGGCGGCCGGTGCGGGTGGCGGACAGGTGCTCCGCCGCGAGCCGGGCGCAGGTCTCGGCGGGCAGGGCCGGGCCCGCGGCCTTGGAGCCGGCGATGAGGCGGCCGGTCGGGGACAGGACCCAGGCCCGCAGGTCGAGGTCCGAGCCGAGCAGGTCCAGGACCACGTCCGGGCCACCGCCCGCCGGGCCCGACGTCATCATCCGGCGGTGGCGGTCGACCACCGCCGCGAGGTCTCCCGCGCGCTCGCCGGAGACCTGCCGCACGACGTGCTCGGTGATCGTCGCGAAGGCCACCGACTCGTGCACCGCGAAGAGCGGCAGGCGGTGGCGGGCGCAGGCCGCCACCAGGTCCTCCGGCACGTCGCCCAGCTCGGCCTCGCCCGCGGCCAGGGCCGCCACCCCGGCCTGCACGAGGATGCGCACGAACGGCTCCGAGTCCGCGGCGTCCCGGCGCCAGGCCAGGCCCGTGAGCACCAGCTCGCCGCCCGAGAGGTAGCGGCTCGGGTCGCGCAGGTCGGTGGTCATCACGCCGCGCACGGCGCGGTCCAGCTCGTCCTCGCCGCCGAGCAGCTTGAGGCCCAGCGCGTCCGTGTCCAGCAGTGCGCGCAGCCGCATTCTCGTCGCCGCCGTTCTTTGTCTCGAAATCTATGGTGGATCTTGGTGGGGGTACGGAGGGAAGGGCGGTTCGGCGGGCTGGTGAGCGGCGCTCGCCGTCTCCGGACCGCGTCCCGGCTGTGTCCCAGGTCACGCGGCTGTGTCGCGCGTTTCCACAGGGAAACGAGGAGGTTTCCGATGGCCTCCGTTCATACGAATCTACAAGATGCCTCTCCTGGCCAGCCAACTCCTTCATGGTTTCCGTGACTGACCCCGTCGGAGTACCGCGCTGTGTACTGAGGCCACGACGCGTTAACAGCACATGAACGAGCCGGGACCGCCGCACACGGATTGGCTCAATCTGGACGCCCCACGAGAAGACGAAGAAGAGAGCCGGTCATGGACTTCCTTCGCCCCGCCAGCTGGGAGGAGGCGCTCGCCGCGAAAGCCGAGCACCCCACCGCTGTGCCGATTGCGGGTGGCACCGACGTGATGGTCGAGATCAACTTCGACCACCGCAGGCCCGAGTACCTCATGGACCTGAACCGCATCGGCGACCTCTCCGAGTGGGAGGTCGGCGAGGAGAGCGTGCGGCTCGGTGCCTCCGTGCCGTACACGAGGATCATGGAGAACCTCCGCGCCGAGCTGCCGGGGCTGGCTCTCGCCTCGCACACGGTCGCCTCCCCGCAGATCCGCAACCGCGGCGGCGTCGGCGGCAACCTCGGCACCGCGTCCCCGGCCGGCGACGCCCACCCCGCCCTGCTCGCCGCGGGCGCCGAGGTCGAGGTCGAGTCGGTGCGCGGTTCGCGCCGCATCCCGATCGACGCGTTTTACACGGGCGTGAAGCGCAACGCGCTCCAGCCCGACGAGCTCATCCGCGCCGTGCACATCAAGAAGGCCGAGGGGCCCCAGCAGTTCTCCAAGGTCGGCACCCGCAACGCCATGGTCATCGCCGTGTGCGCCTTCGGGCTCGCGCTGCACCCCGCGACGCGGACCGTGCGCACCGGCATCGGCTCCGCCGCCCCGACGCCCGTGCGGGCCAAGGCCGCCGAGGAGTTCCTGAACGCCGCGCTGGAAGAGGGCGGCTTCTGGGACAACGGCAAGATCATCACCCCGTCGGTCGCCAAGCAGTTCGCGGACCTGTGCTCCGCCGCCTGCAACCCGATCGACGACGTCCGGGGCACGGCGAGCTACCGCCGCCACGCGGTCGGCGTCATGGCGCGCCGCACGCTGACCTGGACGTGGGAGTCCTACCGCGGCGCCCGCCGCGCTTCGGAGGGAGCTGCGTAATGCGCGTCAACTTCACGGTCAACGGCCGTCCGCAGGAAGCCGACGACGTGTGGGAGGGCGAGTCCCTGCTGTACGTGCTCCGGGAGCGGCTCGGGCTGCCCGGTTCCAAGAACGCCTGCGAGCAGGGCGAGTGCGGTTCGTGCACCGTCCGCCTGGACGGCGTGCCGGTGTGCTCGTGCCTGGTCGCCGCCGGGCAGGTGGAGGGCCGCGAGGTCGTCACCGTCGAGGGCCTCGCCGAGTACGCCAGGCAGCGCGCCGAGGGCGGCTGTGCCTCCGGGGCGTGCGGCACCTCGCTGCAGGACGCCCAGGGGTGGCAGGCCAGGGGCACCGACTCGCAGACCGGCGAGGGCACCGCACTCTCCCCGATCCAGCAGGCGTTCATCGACGCCGGCGCGGTGCAGTGCGGCTTCTGCACGCCCGGTCTGCTGGTCGCCGCCGACGAGATGCTGGAGCGCAACCCCAACCCGACCGACGCGGACATCCGCGAGGCCCTGTCGGGCAACCTGTGCCGCTGCACCGGCTACGAGAAGATCATGGACGCGGTCCGCCTGGCGGCCGCCCGGCAGTCAGAGGCGGTCTGAGCGTGTCTTCCCCCAACGGAACCCCCACCAAGATCACCCAGGGCTCGCAGACCAGGGGCGGCATCGGAGAGTCCACGCTCCGCCCGGACGGCACCCTCAAGGTCACCGGCGAGTTCGCGTACTCGTCCGACATGTGGCACGAGGACATGCTGTGGGGCCAGATCCTCCGCTCCACCGTCGCGCACGCCGAGATCGTCTCCATCGACACGGGCGAGGCGCTGGCGACGCCGGGCGTGTACGCCGTGCTGACGTACGACGACCTGCCGACCGACGTGAAGAACTACGGCCTGGAGATCCAGGACACCCCGGTCCTCGCCCACGGCAAGGTCCGCCACCACGGCGAGCCGGTCGCCCTCGTCGCCGCAGACCACCCGGAGACCGCGCGCCGGGCCGCCGCGAAGATCAAGGTCGAGTACCGGGAGCTGCCCGTCGTCACCGACGAGGCCTCCGCCACCGCCCCCGACGCGATCCTCGTCCACGACAACCGCGACGACCACCACGCCGGCCACGTCCCGCACCCCAACATCGTGCACCGCCAGCCGATCGTGCGCGGCAACGTGGAGGAGGCGCGCGAGCGGGCCGACGTGATCGTCGAGGGCGAGTACACCTTCGGCATGCAGGACCAGGCCTTCCTCGGCCCCGAGTCCGGCCTCGCCGTGCCGGAGGAGGACGGCGGCGTCCACCTCTACATCGCCACCCAGTGGCTGCACAGCGACCTGCGCCAGATCGCGCCCGTGCTCGGCCTGCCCGAGGACAAGGTACGCATGACGCTGTCCGGCGTCGGCGGCGCGTTCGGCGGCCGCGAGGACCTGTCCATGCAGATCCACGCCTGCCTGCTGGCGCTGCGCACCGGCAAACCCGTCAAGATCGTCTACAACCGTTTCGAGTCGTTCTTCGGGCACGTCCACCGCCACCCCGCGAAGCTGTACTACGAGCACGGCGCCACCAGGGACGGCAAGCTCACGCACATGAAGTGCCGCATCGTCCTGGACGGCGGCGCCTACGCCTCCGCCTCCCCGGCGGTCGTCGGCAACGCCTCCTCCCTGTCCGCCGGCCCGTACGTGATCGACCACGTCGACATCGAGGCCATCGCCCTCTACACCAACAACCCGCCCTGCGGCGCCATGCGCGGCTTCGGCGCGGTCCAGGCGTGCTTCGCCTACGAGGCGCAGATGGACAAGCTCGCGGCGAAACTCGGCATGGACCCGGTGGAGTTCCGGCAGCTCAACGCCATGGAGCAGGGCACGCTCATGCCCACCGGCCAGCCGGTCGACTCCCCGGCCCCGGTCGCCGAACTGCTGCGCCGCGTCAAGGCGATGCCGATGCCGCCGGAGCGCCAGTGGGAGTCCAGCGAGGGCGCCGACGTACGGCAGCTGCCGGGCGGCCTGTCCAACACCACGCACGGGGAAGGCGTCGTGCGCGGGGTCGGCTACGCGGTCGGCATCAAGAACGTCGGCTTCTCCGAGGGGTTCGACGACTACTCCACCGCCAAGGTCCGCATGGAGGTCCTCAACGGCGAACCGGTGGCCACCGTCCACACCGCCATGGCGGAGGTCGGGCAGGGCGGGGTCACCGTCCACGCGCAGATCGCCCGCACCGAGCTCGGCGTCACGCAGGTGACCATCCACCCGGCCGACACCCAGGTCGGCAGCGCCGGTTCGACGTCGGCCTCGCGGCAGACGTACGTCACCGGCGGCGCGGTGAAGAACGCCTGCGAACTCGTCCGGGAGAAGGTCCTGGAGATCGGCCGCCGCACGTTCGGCTCCTACCACCCGGCCTGGGCGACGGCCGAACTGCTCCTGGAGGGCGGCAAGGTCGTCACCGACGGCGGCGAGGTCCTCGGCGACCTGGCCGACGTCCTCCAGGGCGAGGTCGTGGAGGTCGAGGCGGAGTGGCGGCACCGGCCGACCGAGCCGTTCGACCTGCGCACCGGCCAGGGCAACGGGCACGTGCAGTACTCCTTCGCCGCGCACCGGGCCGTCGTCGAGGTCGACACCGAACTCGGCCTGGTGAAGGTGATCGAGCTGGCCTGCGCCCAGGACGTCGGCAAGGCGCTCAACCCGCTCTCCGTCGTCGGCCAGATCCAGGGCGGCACGACCCAGGGCCTGGGCGTGGCGGTCATGGAGGAGATCGTCGTCGACCCGAAGACGGCGAAGGTCAAGAACCCCTCCTTCACCGACTACCTGATCCCCACCATCCTCGACACGCCGACCATCCCCGTCGACGTGCTCGAACTCGCCGACGACCACGCCCCGTACGGGCTGCGGGGCATCGGCGAGGCACCCACCCTGTCGTCCACCCCGGCCGTGCTCGCGGCGATCCGCGCGGCGACCGGGCTGGAGCTGAACAGGACGCCGGTCCGCCCCGAGCACCTGACCGGCACCGCGTGAAAGCTCTCCGGGCGGCGCACCGGAACGTCACACTTCCGCGCCGCCCGGAGGACCGGGCACCACACCGCTCGCGGTCCCCGGAAACCGACTGATCGTTCGTCTCGGGCCGTCCCCCGGGTCGTGCGGCCGAAGCACCTTCCCAAATCCCGCACGTCGTTCCGACGAGCCGCGGGTGCCCCTATGAACCTTGGGAGTAGGCCCACATGACCCAGCAGTCAGTAGAGCCGAGGACCACAGCCGACGACGCGGGCGAAGGCACCCGCGTCCCGGCCGGGCGGTCCTGGCTCGACCGGTACTTCCACATATCCCACAGAGGGTCCACGGTCGCCCGCGAAGTGCGCGGCGGCATCACGACCTTCATGGCGATGGCGTACATCCTCCTGCTCAACCCCGTGATCCTGTCCGGCAAGGACGCGGCCGGGGGCACCCTCGGGCAGCAGGCGCTGATCACCGCGACCGCGTTCGCGGCGGCCCTCACCACCCTGCTGATGGGCTTCGTCGGCAAGGTGCCGCTCGCCCTCGCCGCGGGCCTGTCCGTCTCCGGGGTCCTCGCCTCCCAGGTCGCGCCCGAGATGACCTGGCCGCAGGCGATGGGCATGTGCGTGATGTACGGCGTCGTCATCATGCTGCTGGTCGTCACCGGCCTGCGCGAGATGATCATGAACGCGATCCCGCTCGCGCTCAAGCACGGCATCACCATGGGCATCGGCCTGTTCATCGCCCTCATCGGCTTCTACAAGTCCGGCTTCGTGCACCAGGGCGAGGCCACCCCCGTCACGCTCGGCCCGGCGGGCGAACTCGCCGGCTGGCCGGTCCTGCTCTTCGCCGGCACCCTGCTGCTGATCTTCATGCTCCAGGCCCGGCACATCCCGGGCGCCATCCTCATCGGCATCGTCGGCGGCACGGTCGTCGCGGCGGTGCTGAACGCCGCGGGCGTCATCGACCCCAAGCAGTGGGCGGCCGGCGCCCCCGAACTGCACGGCAGCGCCGTGTCCATGCCCGACTTCTCGCTCTTCGGCGAGGTGGAGTTCGGCGGCTGGGGCCAGGTCGGCGTGATGACCGTCGGCATGATCGTCTTCACCCTGGTGCTCGCCGGGTTCTTCGATGCCATGGCGACCATCATCGGCGTCGGCACGGAGGCCAGGCTCGCCGACGACAAGGGCCGCATGCCGGGCCTGTCCAAGGCGCTGTTCATCGACGGCGCCGGCGGTGCGATCGGCGGCGTGTCGGGCGGCTCCGGCCAGACGGTGTTCATCGAGTCGGCGACGGGGGTCGGCGAGGGCGCGCGCACGGGCCTCGCCTCCGTGGTGACCGGACTGTTCTTCGCGGCCTGCCTGTTCTTCACCCCGCTCACCGCGATCGTGCCGCAGGAGGTCGCGTCCGCCGCCCTGGTCGTCATCGGCGCGATGATGCTGATGAACGCCCGCCACGTGGACTGGGCCGACCGGGCCACCGCCGTCCCGGTGTTCCTGACGGTCGTGCTGATGCCGTTCACCTACACCATCACCACCGGTGTCGCCGCGGGCGTCATCTCCTACGCCGCCATCAAGACCGCCCAGGGCAAGTGGCGCGAGATCGGCGCCTTCATGTGGATCCTCACGGCGGTGTTCCTCGTCTACTTCGCCCTCAACCCGATCGAGAGCTGGCTGGGCGCCCACTGAGCCCACCGCACCGCCCCGACGCAGCAGCCCCAAGGAGACCGAGACAGATGCTGGACATCGCCGAAGAACTGAACCGGTGGGTCGAGCAGGGCCGTGACTTCGCCGTGGCGACCGTGGTGGCCGTCGGCGGCAGCGCGCCCCGGCAGCCCGGTGCCGCGCTCGCGGTGGACGCCGACGGCACGGCCGTCGGCTCGGTCTCCGGGGGCTGCGTGGAGGGCGCGGTCTACGCACTGTGCGAGCAGGCGCTGCGGGACGGCGAGACCGTCCTGGAGCGCTTCGGCTACAGCGACGACGACGCCTTCGCCGTGGGCCTGACCTGCGGCGGCGTCATCGACGTCCTGGTCACCCCGGTGCGGGCCGCCGATCCGGTCCGGCCGGTGGTCCGGGCCGCGCTCGCCGCCGCCGCCCGAGGGGAGGCGGCGGCGGTGGCGCGGATCGTGTCGGGCCCGAGCGGACTGACGGGCCGCGCCCTGCTGGTCCGCCCCGACGGCTCCCGGCACGGCGGCTTCGGCGCCCACCCGGAGCTGGACCGCACGGTCGCCGCCGAGGCGGGCGCCTTCCTGGACGCCGGGCGCACCGGCACCCTGGAGATCGGCGAGCAGGGCTCTCGCTGCGGAGCGCCGCTCACGGTCCTGGTCGAGTCCTCCGTCCCCGCCCCCCGCATGATCGTGTTCGGCGCGATCGACTTCGCCTCCGCCCTGGTCCGCGTCGGCAAGTTCCTCGGCTACCACGTCACGGTGTGCGACGCCCGCCCCGTCTTCGCGACCCGGGCGCGCTTCCCCGAGGCCGACGAGATCGTCGTCGACTGGCCCCACCGCTACCTGGAGCGCACCGACGTCGACGCCCGCACGGTCCTGTGCGTGCTGACCCACGACGCCAAGTTCGACGTCCCCCTGCTGAAGCTCGCGCTGCGGCTGCCGGTGGCGTACGTCGGCGCCATGGGCTCCCGGCGCACCCACCTGGACCGCACCGCCCGCCTGCGCGAAGTCGGCGTCACGGAGACGGAGCTGAGCCGCCTGCGCTCGCCGATCGGCCTGGACCTCGGCGCCCGTACCCCCGAGGAGACGGCCCTGTCGATCGGGGCGGAGATCGTCGCCGGGCGGCGCGGCGGCAGCGGGGTGCCGCTGACGGGCGCGCACACGCCGATCCACCACGAGCCGGGGCCGGGCGCGGCGGAGCGGCGCATCGGGTCGGTCGCCTGAGCCCCTCCCCGGCCGGTCAGCGGGCCGCGGCCTCCAGCAGCGACAACGGTTCCGCGCCCGGCAGGGGCGTAACCGAGGCCAGGGCCAGGCCGGCGGCCTCGCACAATTCCTCGAAGTCCGCGCGGGTGCGTTCCCGGCCGCCCACGTTCACCAGCATGTCGAGGTCGCTGAGGTAGGTGGCCGCGGTGCCGTCGGACGCCACGGTCCCGGGCAGGACCGGTTCCACGATCAGGATCCGGCCGCCCGGTGGCAGCACGGCCCGGCAGTTGCGCAGCATCACGAGCGCGCGGTCGTCCGGCCAGTCGCCGTCCCCGCCTCCGACGTCCGTGACGGAGCCGAAGCGGCCGAAGGCGAAGGCGTGCGGCAGGACCGCCGCGATCTCGCCCGTGGCCTGGCTCATCGCCCCGTTGAACTCCGCCGAGAGCCCGGGCCGCCGGGCGAGGTGGCTGAAGAAGTCCGTGCCGAAGACGGTGTCGAAGGCGACGCCGCCGGTGCGGACGCCGTCGTCGAGGTGCTCCCGGGCCCGGACGACTCCGGCTCGGTGAACATCCGCACGAAGGAGGTGAGCGAGCCGGGGCGGCCCGGGTCGAGGAGGGCGCCCGCGGGGGCCACCGCGAAGGTGCCGGAGCTGTGCTCACGCAGCAGGCCGAGGCCCGCCAGGGCGCGCGGCAGCCGCGTCATGGACTGGGGTTCGGCTCCGGCGTCGGCGGCCACCTCCGTGGCCGGCCCGGGTGCGTCGCCGATCAGCTCGACGACCCCGAGCCGGACGGCCGCGCGGACGGTCTGGGCGGCCATGCCGCCGAAGACGAGGCGTACGAGCCGGTCGCGGTCGCTCGTGCCGGGTGCGGGGGCAGGGGTGATCGCCACGGGTGTTCCTTCCTGCGTGGTGGGGCCGACGGGCCCCGCGATGAGGGGCCCGGTCAGCCGGCGGACGTCGCCCCGGCGGCCAGGGCGGTGGGCGCGCGGCCCGCGAACGCCAGGACGTCGCGGTGCAGATGGGGCTGGTCGGCGTAGCCGCACGCCAGGGCCACGTCGGCGGCGTTCGCTCCCGCACCGAGGGCGCGGGCGGCGTGGTCGAAGCGGACCAGCATGGCGGCGCGCTTGGGGGCGAGGCCGGTCTGGGCGCTGAACCGGGACCACAGCCGTTTGCGGCTCCAGCCGCACGCGGCGGCCAGTTCGGCGACCCGTACGTCGCCCCGCCGGGCCACGATCGTGTCCCAGGCGGCGGCCACCTCGGGGGCCGTCTCCGGCGCCCGCGCGGCCCGTCCGGCCAGGAACTCCGCCACGAGGGCGAGGCGGCGCTGCCAGGCCGGGGTGTCGGTCAGCCGCTCCCGCAGCAGCCGCTCGTCGCGTCCCCACAGGTCCCCCAGGGACGCCACGACCCCGTCCAGCTCGCGCGGCGATACGCCCAGCAGCGCGTAGGCGGCCCGGGGCGACAGGCGCACCTCGACGCACTCGACCCGCTCACCGCGGATCCGGGCCGGTCCGGGCGACAGCGCGGCGACGAGACCGGGCAGGCTCCGGCGGCCGCCGGAGCCCTCGACGGTGAGCGGTGCGTCCCCGAGCCCGATGACGACGGTCACCACCGGTTGCGGGAGCACCCGCAGGTCCAGCCCGGCCGCGGCACGGTCGCGGAACCCGGCCATGAGGACGCCGTCGAGTGAAGGCCCGCCGAGGGGGAGGGCGACGTCCCAGCCGGGCTCGGTCTCCGCTTCGTAACTGCGCATGCCTCCACGGTCGCCGACCGGGCCCGGTTGTCTTGGACGAAAGTTCCGCCCCGGCTCAGGGACGGCGCAGCAGGCGGTTCAGCGCCCGGCCGAAGACGTACCGCGACGAACGGCGCACCACGCCGTCGAGGAGCGGCGGCAGGAAACGCAGCCGGATCTCCTCCCGCCACACCACGCGGGTGCGCCCGCCCGGCCCCGGCCGCACCTCCAGTTCCGCCCAGCCGAGCACCACGCGCCCGCGCTTCTCCAGCCGGCACCTGCCCGGGCCCCCGTCCGCCGGCGGCTGCCAGAGGGTGATCTCCATGGGGTCGTCGAAGGCGAACGGCCCGACGCCGGAGCGGGCCACGACCCGCGTGCCCCGGCGCGTCGGGCCGGGCGGGACCACCCGGACCACCGTCAGCGGCACGGCGTCACCGTGCCGCGGCCACGCCGTGATCCGGCGCCACGCCTCGTCGAGGGGGAGCGGGGCCGTGCGCTGGAGTTCGATGTTCGCCACGGCACGATCGTAGGGAACGCGCACCGTCCGCCGTCCGGCCACGCCCCGTCCCCCCGACAGGTTCGTTCCCCGCCGTTCCGTCACCGGTACACGGCCCCGGGTTCCGCCTTCCCCGGTGCCAGCAACTGCGGCACCGTCACGAAGACGTAGCCCCGTTCCTTCAGCGCGTCGACGATCCCGGGCACGGCCGGCACGGTGCCGTCGTAGATGTCGTGCAGCAGGATGATCCCGTCGCGGGACGCCTGGTCGAGGACGCGGCGGCCGATCAGCTCGGAGTCGGTGGTCGTGTAGTCCTTCGCCGTGACGGTCCACAGCACTTCGGACAGACCGAGCTCGCGGCAGATCTCGTGCACGGTGGCGTTCGTGCGGCCCTGCGGCGGGCGCATCAGGGTGGGGCGGCGGCCGGTGAGGCGTTCTATCTCCCGGTTCGGGCGCTCCAGTTCCTCACGTATCTGTTCGGGCCGCAGCCCGGTCAGGATCTTGTGGTCCCAGGTGTGGCTGGCCACCTCGTGGCCCTCGTCGGCCATCCGCCGCACCAGCTGCGGGTACTTCTCGATGTGCCGCTCGCCCAGCAGGAAGAAGGTCGCCGGGACGTGCTTCTCCTTCAGGATGTCCAGCAGCCGCGCGGAGTGCTCGCTCGGTCCGGCGTCGAAGGTGAGCGCGATGCACTTGGCCTCGCGGCAGTCGACGGTGCCGAAGCGGGCCGCCTCGGCACCGGCGGCCGGTTCGGCCCGGACGGCGCTGGGGGCGGTGGTGTCGAGCCCCGAGCAGCCGCTCAGGGCGAGGGCGGCCGCCGCCGCGAGCGTCCCGGCCGTACGGAACGCGGTCCCCGTTTTCTTCATCTTCTTGGTCAGAGAAGGCATGCCGGGACTATACACATCGTGTATACGTGCCGTTCATAGTGTTCGAGTGCCCCGGCTGGAGACCCTGGAGGCCGGCAGCACCGGCACCCGTCGCGCGCTGGAGCGCGCCCACGCCGACGGCGCCCGGTTCGTGCTCGCCTCCACCTCCGAGGTCTACGGCGACCCGCTGGGGCACCCCCGGCGCGAGGACTACTGGGGCAACGCCAACCCGGTCGGCCCGCGCAGCGTCTGCGACGAGTCCAAGCGCTTCGCCGAGGCCCTGGTCACCGCCCACCGCGGCGTGCACGGCACCGACGCCGCCATCGCCCGCATCCTCAACACCTACGGTCCCCGCATGCGCACCGGCGACGGCCGCGCGGTCCCCACCTCCGTCGCACAGGCCCTGGACGGCATGCCCCTGACCATCGCCGGCGACGGCGGGCATGTCCGCTCCCTGCGCTACGTCGACGACACCGTGGACGGTGTGCTCGTCCTGGCCGCCTCCGCCGGGACCGGGCCGGTCGACATCGGCGGCGGCGAGACGATCACCATGTCGGAGCCGGCCCGTCGGCCCGCCGGATCGTCGACCTCACCGGCTCCGCGTCCCGCGTCCGGTTCGTGGACCGCCCCGTCGACGACCCCGGCCGCCGCCGCCCCGACATTCGCCTGGCCCGGGAGCGGCTGGGCCGGCGCCCCCGGGTCGGCTGGAGCGAAGGCCTGGAGCGGACCATCGACTGGTTCTCGCGCTCCGTCGCCGCCTGATCACCCGCCGCGCGCCGCCCGCCGCCCGCCGCCTGCCCCTCCGCCGCCCGCCGCCCGCCGCCCGCCGCCCGCCGCCCGCCGCCTGCCCCTGCGCTGTCCGCCGTCCGCCGCGCCCGGCCGCCCGTGGCTCGTCCGCCCTGGTGGGGCCATGACCGCCCGACAGAACTACCCAGAGTGACAAATCGGTACTTTCGTCATGAGTAGGCATCAATTGTTTAAGTCAGCTCACTCGCGGCACTCGCCAGCACCGTAGTCCTCCACACCCTCCACGGGAGGAGCACCCGGCTCATGCGCATCCTCGGTATCAACGCCCTGTTCCACGACCCGGCCGCCGCCCTCGTCGTCGACGGCACAACCGTGGCGGCCGCCGAGGAGGAGCGCTTCAGCCGGCGCAAGCACGGCAAACGCCCGCTGCCCTTCTCCGCCTGGGAGCTGCCCGGGCTGTCCGCCCGCTGGTGCCCGGAGCACGCCGGACTGCGGCCCGCGAACCTGGACGCCGTCACCTGCTCCTTCGACCCGGCGCTCGCCCGGCCCGCCCGCGACATGGGCCTGAACGACCCCTGGGACCCGCTGCGCCTGGAGTACGCGCGCCACGCCCCCACCTGGCAGGAGGAGGTGTCCCCGTGAAGTCGGCCCGCCCCGTCAAGGCCGTGCTGTTCGACCGCGACGGCACACTCGTCGAGGACGTCCCCTACAACGGCGACCCCGACCTGGTCCGCCCCGTCGCGGGCGCCCGCGAGGCGCTCGCCCTGCTGCGCGAGCGCGGCATCGCCACCGGCGTCGTCACCAACCAGTCCGGCGTCGCACGCGGCCTGCTCACCGAGGCCGACGTCCGCCGCGTCCACCACCGCGTCGACGAACTCCTCGGCCCGTTCGACGTGTTCGCCGTCTGCCCGCACGGCCCCGACGACGGCTGCCGGTGCCGCAAGCCGCAGCCCGGCATGGTGCTGTGGGCGGCCGGACGCGTCTGCACCCACCCCGCCGACCTCGTCGTCATCGGCGACATCGGCGCCGACGTGGAGGCCGCCCGCCGGGCCGGCGCCCACGGCATCCTCGTCCCCAACGCGCAGACCCGCCCCGAGGAGGTCGCGGCCGCCGACCACGTCGCCCCCGACCTCACGACCGCCGTCCGCGCGGTGCTCGACGGAGTGCCGCGGGGCCGCGTGCTGGTCGACGAACGACCCGTCCAGGAGGCCTTCACCACCGGCCCCGGACACCGGAGGTGCCGGTGAAAGCACTCGTGACCCGACTCGACAGCTTCGGCGACCTCCTGCTCGCCGGTCCCGCGATCCGCGCGGTCGCCACCCGCGCCGACACCGTCACCCTGCTGTGCGGACCGCGCGGCGCCCCCGCCGCCCGGCTGCTGCCCGGCGTCGACGCCATCCTCGTATGGGACGCGCCCTGGGTGGGCTTCACGCCCCCGCCCGTCGGCCGCGGCGAGGTCGACCAGCTCATCGACACCATCGACGCCGACACCGCGCTGATCCTCACCTCCTACCACCAGTCGCCGCTGCCCGCCGCGCTGCTGCTGCGCCTGGCCGGCGTCGGCTTCATCGCCGCCGACAGCGAGGACTACCCCGGCTCCCTGCTCGACGTGCGCCACCACCGCGCCCCGCACGCCCACGAGGCCGAGGCCGCCCTCGACCTCGCCGAGGCGGCCGGGTTCCCCGCGGCCGACGACGGCCGCCTGCGGGTGCTCCCGCCGCCCCCGACCGCAGGCCTCACCGGCCCCGGCCCCTACGTCGTCGTGCACCCCGGGGCCAGCGTCCCCGCCCGCGCCTGGAGCCCCGGGCGCTGCGCCGAGGCGGTGCGCGAACTGGCCGCCGCCGGGCACCGGGTGGTGGTCACCGGCGGCGCGGGGGAGAGCGACCTGACCGCGTTCGTCGCGGGCGAGCAGGCCCTCGACCTCGGCGGCCGCACCGGCGCGGCGGAACTGTCCGGCGTCCTCGCGGGCGCCGAGGCCGTCGTCACCGGCAACACCGGCCCCGCCCACCTCGCCGCCGCCGTCGGCACCCCCGTCGTCTCCCTGTTCGCTCCGGTCGTGCCCGCCGAACGCTGGCGGCCCTACGGCGTCCCGTACGTGCTGCTCGGCGACCAGGACGCGCCCTGCGCGGACAGCAGGGCCAGACAGTGCCCCGTGCCCGGCCACCCCTGCCTGGACACCGTCACCGCGCACGACGTGGTCACCGCCGTCGAGAAGCTGCGGGGGGAGACATGAGGATCCTCCTGTGGCACGTGCACGGCTCGTGGACCACCGCCTTCGTGCAGGGCCCGCACACCTACGTCGTCCCCGTCACCCCCGACCGCGGCCCCGACGGCCTCGGCCGCGCCCGCACCTGGGACTGGCCCGGCAGCGTCGTCGAGGTGCCGCCCGAGCGGCTGCGCGACGAGCACATCGACGTCGTCGTCCTGCAGCGCCCGCACGAACCCGGCCTGGTCGACCGGTGGCTGGGCCGCCGCCCGCCCCTGGTGTACCTGGAGCACAACGCCCCGCACGGTGACGTGCCCGACACCCGCCACCCCGCCGCGGAGATCCCCGGCGCCACCCTCGTCCACGTCACCCACTTCAACCGGCTGATGTGGGACGCCGGTGCCACGCCCAGCACGGTCATCGAACACGGCATCGTCGACCCCGGGCCGCTGTGGACCGGGGAGCTGGAGCGGGCCGCCGTCGCCGTCAACGAGCCGCTGCGGCGCGGCCGCACCACCGGCACCGACCTGCTGCCCGCCTTCGCCGAGGCCGCCCCGCTGGACGTCTTCGGCATGGGCACCGAAGGCCTGGCCGGCCGGCTCGGCATCCCCGCCGAACGCTGCCGCTCCCACGAACTCACCCAGGCCGAGCTGCACACCCGGATGGCCCGCCGCCGCGTCTACGTCCACCCCGTGCGCTGGACCTCCCTCGGCCTGTCCCTGCTGGAGGCCATGCACCTGGGCATGCCCGTGGTCGCGCTCGCCACCACCGAGGCCACCGAGGCCGTACCGCCCGGCGCCGGAGTGGTCTCCAACAAGATCGACGAACTGACCGGCGCCGTACGCGACTTCGTCGCCGACCCGCTCCACGCGCGCACGGCCGGCGAGGGAGCCCGGGCGGCGGCGCTCGCCCGCTACGGGCTGAACCGCTTCCTGGACGACTGGGAGCGGCTGCTGAAGGAGGTGGCCCGATGAGGATCGCCATGGTGTCCGAGCACGCGAGCCCGCTCGCCGCGCTCGGCGGCGTCGACGCCGGCGGCCAGAACGTGTACGTGGCACGCCTGAGCGAGGAACTGGCCCGGCGCGGCCACCAGGTGACGGTCTACACCCGCCGGGACGCGCCCGACCTGCCCGACCGGGTGCCGCTGCCCGGCGGCGCCGTCGTCGCGCACGTCCCGGCCGGACCGGCCCAGGCCGTCCCCAAGGACGAACTCTTGCCGTACATGCCCGACTTCGGCGCCTGGCTGGGCCGCGCCTGGGCCCGGGAGCGGCCGGACGTGGCGCACGCCCACTTCTGGATGTCCGGCATGGCCACCCGGATCGGCGCCCACCCGCACGGCGTGCCCGTCGTGCAGACCTTCCACGCCCTCGGCACCGTCAAGCGCCGCCACCAGGGCCGGCTCGACACCAGCCCGCCCGAACGCGTCGGCGTCGAGCGGCGGATCGGCCGCGGCTGCGCCCGGGTCCTGGCCACCTGCTCCGACGAGGTGCGCGAACTCGCCGCGATGGGCGTGCCGCCCCGGCGGGTGTCCGTGGTGCCCTGCGGGGTGGACGCGGAGCAGTTCCGGCCCGGCGTGCCGCCCGGCGGCGTCCCGGCGCGCGCCGCGCGGCACCGGCTGCTCGCCTGCGGCCGCCTCGTCCCGCGCAAGGGCTACGACCAGGCCATCGAGGCCCTCGCCCGGATCCCGGACGCCGAACTGGTCCTCGCGGGCGGGCCCGCCGCCGGACTGCTCGCCGACGACCCCGAGGCCCGGCGGCTGCGGCGCCTCGCCCGGCGCACCGGCGTGGCCGACCGGGTCCGGATGCTCGGCGCGGTCGACCCGGCCGCCATGCCCGCCCTGATCGGCAGCGCGGACCTGGTGCTGTGCACCCCCGTCTACGAGCCGTTCGGCATCGTGCCGCTGGAGGCCATGGCCTGCGGCGTCCCCGTCGTCGCCACCGACGTCGGCGGCCACCGCGACAGTGTCGCCGACGGCGCCACGGGCCGGCTCGTCCCGCCGCGGGACCCCGAGGCCATCGCGGCCGCCGTCCGCACACTCCTCACCGACGACGCCCTGCGCCGCCGCTGCGGCACCGCCGGACGCGCCCGCGTCCTGACCCACTACACCTGGCAGCGCGTCGCCGACGGCGTCGAGCAGGTCCACCGCCAGGTCCTCGCCGGACACGCACAGCAGAAGGAGGTGGCGTGATGACCGTGCACCCGCCCGTCACCGGGCACTGCGACGAGCTCCAGGACGCCCTGACCGCGTTCCGCGCCTCGGCGCCCCTCACCGAACGGTGGGGCGAGCACCTCGCGGCCGTCCTCACCGGCGGGGGGCGGCTGCTGGCCGCGGGCAACGGCGGCAGCGCCGCCCAGGCCCAGCACCTGACCGCGGAACTCGTCGGCCGCTACCGCGACGACCGGCCGCCGTTCTCCGCGCTCGCCCTGCACGCCGACACCTCCAGCACCACCGCCATCGCCAACGACTACGGCGTGGACGAGGTGTTCGCCCGCCAGGTGCGCGCCCACGGCCGCTCCGGCGACGTGCTGATGCTGCTGTCCACCTCCGGCGCCAGCGCCAACCTGCTGTCCGCCGCCGACGCCGCCCGCGCGGCCGGCATCCGGGTGTGGGCCCTGACCGGCCCGGCCCCCAACCCACTGCTCGCGGGCAGCGACGAGTCCCTGTGCGTCGACGCGCCGACCGCCGCGACCGTGCAGGAACTGCACCTCGTGGCGGTGCACATGGTGTGCGCGGCCTTCGACGCGGCGGTGGAACGCGGCACCTGGCGGCACGGCGACGGCGGGAGCTGACATGGAGCGCAAGGCACCGCTGGTCGTGGTCGGCGACGCGCTCCTCGACCGGGACGTCACCGGGCGCGCCGAACGGCTCGCGCCCGACGCGCCCGTGCCGGTCGTCGACGACTGCGGGGAGCGGACCCGGCCCGGCGGGGCCGCGCTCGCCGCCTACCTCGCGGCCCGCGACGGCCGGGACGTCACCCTGGTCACCGGCCTGGGCGACGACCCCGCCAGCCGCGAGCTGCGCCGCCTGCTGGAATCCTGGCTCACCCTGGTCCCGCTGCCCCTGACCGGCCCCCTGTCCGAGAAGACCCGCGTCCTCGCCCAGGACCGCCCGGTGGTCCGCCTCGACCGGGGCGCGGGCCGCACCCGCGAGGCCACCGGCACCGCCCGCGCGCTCGTCCGCTCCGCACCCGCCGTGCTCGTCTCCGACTACGGCCGGGGCACCGCCGACGCCCTCCGCGACGACCTCGCCGCCCGGCCGCCCCTGGTCTGGGACCCGCACCCGCGCGGCGGCACCCCCGTACCGGGCACCCGGCTGGTGACCCCCGCCGAGAAGGAGGCCCACGCCCTCGCCCCGCGGGACGGCACACCGCGCCGGGACCTGCACGCCGCCGCCCACAGCGCCGCCGCCCTGGTGCGGCAGTGGCGGGCCGCGGCCGTCGCGGTCACCCTCGGCGCACGCGGCGCCCTGCTCTCCTACGGCGAGCACCCGCTGCTCGTGCCCGCGCCCGCCACGCACCCCGGCGACAGCTGCGGGGCCGGCGACCGGTTCGCCGCCACGGCGGCCGGACTGCTCGCCGACGGCGTCCTGGTCGCCGAGGCGGTCGAGGGCGCCGTGGCCGCGGCGAGCGGCTTCGTCGCGGCCGGCGGCGCCGCCGCCGTACCGACCACCGACACCCCCCGCGTCTCCCCGTCCGACGACGGCGACCCCTGCGACCTGGCCGCCCGCGTCCGCTCGGCGCACGGCACCGTCGTCGCCGCCGGCGGCTGCTTCGACCTGCTGCACGCCGGCCACGTCGGCCTCCTCCAGGCCGCCCGGCGGATCGGCGACTGCCTGGTGGTGTGCGTCAACTCCGACGCCTCGGTGCGGCGCCGCAAGGGCGACGGGCGCCCCGTCAACCCGCTCGCCGACCGGGTCCGCGTCCTGCGCGCCCTGGCCTGCGTCGACGCGGTCGCCGTCTTCGACGAGGACACCCCCGAGCGTCTCCTGGCCGACCTGCGGCCCGACGTCTGGGTCAAGGGCGGCGACTACGCGGCCGCCGACCTCCCCGAGGCCGCCCTGCTGCAGCAGTGGGGCGGCCAGGCGGTCCTGCTGCCCTACCTCGACGGCCGCTCCTCGACGGCCCTGATGGAGCGGGCGGCGGAAGGAGCACGATGACGCACCCGATGAGCCGGGCCACGGGGGCGGACACCGGACGATCGCGGCAGGCTGCTGTCATGACACCCGACCCGGCCCCCGATGCTCCGCCGCCCCGCCTCCTCGTCCTGCGCGCCCTGGGACTCGGCGACCTGCTCGCCGGCGTGCCCGCCCTGCGCGCCCTGCGACGGGCCCACCCGCGGCACGAACTCGTGCTGGCCGCGCCCGCCGGACTCGAACCGGTCGCCGCGGCGACGGGCGCCGTGGACCGGCTGCTGCCCGCCGCCGCCCCGGGGCGCGCGGTACCGCGCTCACTCGACTGGAGCGGGCCGCCCCCGGACATCGCCGTCGACCTGCACGGCAACGGCCCGCCCAGCCACCGGCTGCTGATGGGGCTGCGGCCGCGGAAGCTGCTCGCCTTCGCCCACCCCGGCACCCCGGAGGTCGACGGCCCGCCCTGGTACGCCGACGAACACGAGCGCGACCGCTGGTGCCGGCTGCTGCGGGCGTACGGCATCGAAGCCGACCCCGCCGACCTCCACCTGCCCCGCCCGGGCACCGCCTCCCCGGCGCCCGGCGCGGCCGTGCTGCACCCCGGCGCCGGGTCACCCGCGCGCTGCTGGCCGGTGGAGCGTTACGCCGCGGTCGCGACGGAGCTGCGCGCCCGGGGCCTTCGGGTCGTCGTCACCGGCGGCCCCGACGAGGGCGACCTGGTGGCCCGGCTCGCCAAGCAGGCCCGGCTGCCCGACACGGACGTCTTCGGCGGCGGCCTGCCCTTCGGCCGGCTGTCCGCGCTCGTCGCCGACGCGCAGGTCGTGATCAGCGGCGACACCGGCATCGCCCACCTCGCCGTCGCCCACGCCACGCGCTCCGTCACCCTGTTCGGGCCCGTCGCGCCGAGCCGCTGGGGCCCGCCGCCCGACCCGCGCCACCGCGCCCTGTGGTACGGCCCCGAGGGCGACCCGCACGGCCGCCGCACCGACCCCGCGCTGCTGCGCGTCACCGTCGACGACGTCCTGGACGCCGTCACCGCCCTGCCCGGCACCCCGCACCCGTGAGGAGGGGACACCGCACCATGGCCACCGCGCGCCCGGACCCGGGCCCCGTCGGCATCGTCATCGCCACCCGCAACCGCTCCGCCACGCTCGCCGAGGCCCTGCAGCGGCTGCGGGCCCTCCCCGAGCGTCCCGAGATCCTCGTCGTCGACAACGCCTCCACCGACGACACCCGGGACCGGCTCGCCCGCGACTTCCCGGACATCCGCGTCCTGGCCCTGCCGCTCAACCACGGTGCCCTCGCCCGCACCCACGGCGCCCGGCTCCTGGACACGCCCTATGTGGCCTTCAGCGACGACGACTCCTGGTGGGCGCCCGGCGCCCTGGACACCGCCGTCCGCCTGTTCGAGGACCATCCACGCCTCGGTCTGATCGCCGCCCGCACCCTGGTCGGCCCCGGCGCCGACCCCGACCCCCTCAACGAGGTGCTGGCCGGCTCGCCCCTCGGCCGGGTCAACGACCTGCCGGGCACCCAGGTCCTGGGCTTCCTCGCCTGCGCCTCCGTGGTCCGCCGCACCGCCTACCTCGACGCGGGCGGCTTCCACCGCCTGCTCTTCTTCGGCGGCGAGGAGACCCTGCTCGCCTACGACCTGGCCGCGCGCGGCTGGGGCGTGACCCACTGCCCGGACGTCGTCGCCCACCACCATCCGGCGCCCGCACCCCGCACCGGCCGCCCGGTCGTCCAGCGCCGCAACGAGGTCCTCACCGCCTGGCTGCGCCGCCCCGTGCCCTACGCCCTCGCCCGCACCCGGGAACTGGCCGCCGAGGCCCGCTACGACGACCACGCCCGCCGCGCCCTGCGCGGCACGCTGGTCCGGCTGCCCGCCGCGCTGCGCGAGCGCAGGCCCCTGCCGCCGCACATCGAACGGGCCGCGCGCCTGCTGGAGGGAGCGTCCGCGTGACCGATCACCGCACCACCGTCGTGGTCATCACCCACAACCGGCGCCGGGAGCTGCTGCGCACCCTCGACCGCCTCGCCGGACTGCCCGAGCAACCGCCGGTGATCGTCACCGACAACGGTTCCGCGGACGGCACCGCCGACGCCGTCGCCCGCCACCACCCCTGGGTCCTTCTGCTGCGGCCCGGCCGCAACCTGGGCGCCGTCGGCCGCAACCTGGCGGTCCGGCAGGTCACCACGCCCTACGTCGCGTTCTGCGACGACGACTCCTGGTGGGCGCCCGGCGCGCTGGCCGGCGCGGCCGACCTGCTGGACCGGCACCCGGCGCTGGGCTCCGTCACGGCCCGGATCGTCGTCGAACCCGGCGGCACCGACGACCCGATCGTCGAGGAACTGCGCAACTCGCCCGTGCCGGGCCCGGGCTGGCTGCCCGGGCCCGCGCTCGGCTCCTTCCTGGCCGCCGCGACGGTGCTGCGCGCCGACGCCTTCCGCGCCGCCGGCGGCTTCCACCCGCGGCTGTGGCTGGGCGGCGAGGAGGAGCTGCTCGCGGCGGACCTGGCGGCCGACGGCTGGTGGCTGACGTACGCCGACCACCTGGTGGTGCACCACCACCCGTCGGCGGCCCGGGACGCGACCCTGCGCCGCTCCCACGGCATCCGCAACACCCTGTGGTTCACCTGGCTGCGCCGCCCGGCCGGGCCCGCCCTGCGCCGGACCGCGCACCTGGCGCGCACGGTGCCGCGGGACACCGCGTCCCTGCGCGCCTTCGCCGAGGCGGCGGCCGCCCTGCCCTGGGTGCTGCGCGAACGCCGTGTCCTGCCGCGGGAGGTGGAGTCCCGCCTGCGCCTGCTGGAACCGGCCCAGCGCGCCTCCAAGGCCCGCCGCTACACCGGCTGAGGCCAGGGTCCCGGGTGGCTGCCGGACCGGCCGGTCAGCCGCCGCACCACCGGCACATCAGCCGGAACCCGGCAAACAGCGCCAGCGGCCACAGGGCGGCGAACGCCCAGATCACCGCGGGCTCGGAGGTGACCATCCCGGCCACCATCAGACCCGTCGCCACCGCGAACAGGACGGCCACGGTCAGGACGCGGGGACGGTAGGAGGCCACCCGGGCCAGCACCCGGGCCGGGTCGGGGCGGCGGCTCGGCCGCAGCGTGCGCATGCGGCGGTCCAGGCGGCGGTCGCGGCGCAGGACGCGTTCCATCTCGTCGAGGATGCGCTGCTCGTGGTCGGGGAGTCGGCCGATGGACACGCTCTTCTCCTTCCGGGCGGCCGGACCGCGGGTCCTCCCGGTGGAACGTACGACGGCGGGGACGTGCGGCGGGGGACGAACAAGCGGGTGCCCCGCGAGGTCCGGAAGCTAACCGGGGACCGGTCGCGCCAGCGCCTCCACGAGCCGGTCCGCGCTGTCCGGCGCCGTGCCCTCGCGGAACCCGTCCCGGATCTGCCGCGCGGTCACCCGCCCGCCGGTCAGGCACCAGTCCCACCAGCGGTCCAACCGCCGCACGTCGAGCCGCTCGGCGGGCACCAGCGCGGGCCAGCCGCAGGCCCGCGCCTGCGCGGTCAGCTTGGCGCCGCCGGCGACCGGGTCGACGGCGAGCACGGGAGTGCCGACCCGCAGCGCGATCACCAGCCCGTGCAGGCGGTCGGTGACCACGAGGTCCAGCCGGGCGAGCACGGACTGCAACTGCGCGGGCGTGGCGCTCAGATGCCAGTCGTGGGTGTCGAGCCGGGTCTCCAGCTCCAGCCGGGCGCAGTCCTTCGCGGAGAGCCAGCGCGTCACCTCCTCGGCGACCTGTCCGTGCCGCCGCAGCGGCCCGTACTCCTCCTGCCCGTGCGTGAGGATCACCCCGACCACCGGCCGGGCGGGCACCTCGGGGGCGCGGGCCGCCAGGTCCTCCACCGGCTCGCTGTCCGGCGCGTCCCGGGGCAGCACCCGGTGGAAGCCGGTCACGGCCGCGTCGGCGGGGTCGATCACCGAGGTGCCGACGGCGATCCGCACACAGTGCGCGAACCGCCGGTGCAACTGCTCGATCTGCGGCCCGTGCAGCGGGCCGCACACGAACACCAGGTGGCTGTAGTCCCCGGGCCGCAGCCGGTCCAGATGCAGCGCCTCCGGCCGGAAGCCGGGACTCCAGGCGATGTCGTAGGGGATGCCGGTGCCCCGCAGTACGTCCTCGACCCGGCGCAGGGCCAGCACGTCCCCGGCGGTGGCCTCCCCGTCGCGGAAGCTGAACCACCCGGTGAGCAGCACCCTGCGCGGTCGTATGCCCTGTCGTGTCTGCACACGCCCTGAGTGCCCGCCCACCGGAAGGGCAATCAGGGCATTACGGGCATACGGTGGGACGTCACTGGGCGTAGAAGGTGGCGTCGGCCCGGTCGGTCGCGGTGCTCACCGCCTGCACGTTCAGCAGGTACTCCCAGTGGCGCACGTAGCGCCCGGGGTAGTTGTACGACTCGTACGAGACGCCCGCGGGGTCGGCGAGCCCGGCGCGCCGGTGGAAGGTGGCGTCGGCGGCGAACTGCGCGCTGCCGTCGTTCCGCTCCAGCCACACCTCGAAGTTGTCGTGCCGCAGGTAGGAGCCGGGGAAGTTCGCCGACTCCAGCGAGACGGTGCCGCTGCCGGCGAGACCGGGCACGACCCGGAACTGCGAGTCTTCGAGCTTGGTGACGTTGGCCTCGATCCGGGCCCGGTAGTCGTAGTGCCGCACGAACCGGTCCGGGAAGTTGTACGAGGAGAAGCGCTGCGGGGTGACCCCGTCCGCCACGGGGATGCCGAAGTTCGGGGTGCCGTCGGCGTTCCAGTACACCTTCTGCACGCGGGTGCGGCGGTTGGGGTCGTTGAGGGGGTCGCCGCTGATGTCCTTGTAGTTGCGGTCGTGGTAGACGAGGATGTCGCTCCTGCCGTCCTCGGAGACCGTGAAGGAGTTGTGGCCCGGCCCGTACTGGCTGGTCGCGGCGCTGCTGGCGAACACGGGGGTGGGGCTCTTGCTCCAGGACGCCTGGCTGAGCAGGTTCGCGCCCGCGGAGGCGGTGAGCATGCCGAGGCAGTAGTTGCTGTCGGTGGCGCTCGCGGAGTAGGTCATGAACACCTTGCCGCCGCGCTGGATGACGGCCGGGCCCTCGTTGACCTTGTAGCCGGCGGTCTCCCAGGCGTAGGTGGGCCGCGACAGCATCACCGGGGTCCCGGTGATGGTCCAGGGGTTGGCCATCCGGGCCAGGTAGAGGTCCGTGTTGTTGTTCACCGACGGGTCGCGCTGCGCCCAGGCCAGGTAGCGCACGCCGTTGACGACGAAGGTCGTGGCGTCCAGGGAGAAGCTCTCCCACTGGGTCTTGATCTGGCCCTTCTCCGTCCAGGTCGCGGTGAGCGGGTTGGCGCCGGTGCCCTCCAGGACGTACATCCGGATCGCCCAGACGTCGTTGGTGGCGCCCGCGGCGAAGTACACGTACCACTTGCCGTCGATGAAGTGGATCTCCGGCGCCCAGATGTGCGCGCCCATCACGCCGCTGGTGTGCTTGGTCCAGATCGTGGTCTCGGGCGCCGACTTCAGCCCCTGGATGGTGGTCGCCCGGCGCAGCACGATGCGGTCGTACTCGGGGACGGTGGCGGTGAAGTAGTAGTAGCCGTCGGTGTGCTTGAAGATGTGCGGATCGGCGCGCTTCTCCGCGATCGGGTTGGTGTACGTGACGGCGGGGGAGTCGGGCACGGCGGCCTGCGCGGGCGCGCCGGCCAGACAGCTCGCCAGGGCGACGAGGACGGCCAGCAGCAGCCGTACGGCTATGTGTCTCAAGGGAGTTCTCCGGGGGAGGGCAGGGGTGAGGGAGACCAGTTCTGTCCGTTATTTCGAACGTCGTTCGCGAAATCGGCCATGAACGCGGTCAGAAGATAGGGGGAGCCCTCACCCCCGTCAACGGTTCGGACGAGGACGGTCGCCGGGAGGGGCCGGTCAGCCGGGGAAGCGGGCCGTGCCCGTCAGGACGCGGACGTCGAGGTCGGTGACCCCGCTCGCGGTCAGCCGGGCGGTGAACTCGGCGCGCACCCGCTCCACGGCGTCCGGTGCCAGACCGTCGAGCATCCGGCGCGTCCCGCTGCCGGTGGCCAGCGCCCAGGCGGTGTCCGGGGACAGCGGGGCGTCGAACCGCCGCCGGGTGACCTGCGGCGCGCTGCCGCCGAGGTCTTCAAGCCAGGCCGCGAGGGCGTCAGCGGTGTCGATCCGGGCCAGTTGGTCCCGCTGCGGCGGGCGGGGCACCGGACGCTCCGTCTCGACGGCACCCACGAGCGCCGACTGCCAGCCGCCGAGCGCCCCCTTCTCCCAGACGGTCACGACGAACCGGCCGCCGGGGCGCAGCTTCCGCGTCAGGGCGGCACACTCCCGGTCCATGTCCGGGAAGAAGAACACGCCGAGCGCGCACTGCACGACGTCGTAACCGGCGCCGGGCGCGGGCCAGGAGGTGACGTCGTGCCGGTGGAAGCGGAGGTTCGTCAGGCCCTCCTCGCGCGCCCGGCGCTCACCGATCGCCAGCAGCCCGGCCGCGAGGTCCACGGCGTCCACCCGGCCCCCGGGCCCGACGGCCCGGGCGGTCGGCAGCGCCGACGCCCCGGCCCCGCAGCAGGCGTCCAGCACCGACTCGCCGCCGGCCGGGGCGGCCACGGCGGCGGTGGCCTCGCCGATCGGGTCCCACAGCACCGTCGACCACTGGTGGAACTGCTCCGCTCCCGCGCTGAACACGTCCCCGACGGTGTTCTCCCCGGTGGTCACACGCATCGCCCCCTCGTCGTAGGACCGCCAAGTCTAGATTCCCCAACTTGGGCCCGCCCGGCGATTACCCACGGGGCAGGGCACGCGGCCCAGCCGTCCGGCCTCCGGCTCCGGCCGCCCCGGCCCCGGCCCTGGCCCCGGCCCTGACCGTCCGGGCTCCGGCCCTGGTGGTCCGGGCTCCGGCCCTGGTGGTCCGGGCCCCGCTTCTGGTCGTCCGGGGCCTACGCCCCTGGTCGTTTGGTCTCCGCCCCTGGCCGTCCGGGCTTCGCCCCTGGCCGTGAGGCCTTCGCCCCTGGCCATCCGATCCCCGACCCTGGCGTCCGGGCTTCGCCGTTCGCTGGTCTGCCTCCAGGCCTCGCCGACCGGCTTTCGGTTTCGAGGAGCTCACGCCGGACGAGATACAGCGGCGCACCGACGCGATGTTCTCGTCCTGACGGGCGGGGACGGGGGCCGGCGGCGGTGTCAGCGGGCCCGCTCCGCCGGTTCTCCGGCCGCCGGCGGCGCGTCCGCCCGCACCTTGCCGCCCGGGTGGCGCAGGGCGCACAGGAAGGCGGCGCCCAGGGCGATGGCCATGCCGTAGAACACCCACTGGTTGGCCTCGGCGAAGTCCATGCGGATCGCGGACATCGCGTCCCGGGCCGCCTCGGCGGCGGGCCCGGTGCCGGCGGGTGGGCGGGCGTCGCCGTTGCCCGTGATCGACTCGGTGACGTCACGGGCCACGGCCCTCGCGTCCCCGGCCGGCATCCCCCGTGACTCCAGGGTGTCCTCGACCCTGCCGGTGGTGACGTGCGTCAGGACCGTGCCGTAGACGGCCAGACCCACGCTCGCCGCGTAGTTGCGCACGGTCTGGGTGATGCCGGTGACCTCCCCGTAGGAGGCGCCGATGGACCGGTTCACGGCGTCCGTGGAGGCCGGTGCCAGGACGAGGCCGATACCCGCCCCGGCCAGGGCCGCGTAGGGCCACTGGTCGTGCATCGACAGGTCGGTGAGCTTGCCCGCCCACAGCGCGAACCCCGCACAGCCCAGGGCCGTGCCCAGCTTCAGCGCCGGGCGCGCGCCCCGCTGGTCGAGGATCCGCCCGCCCCACTGCGAGGCGAGCGCGAAACCCACGAAGAAGTACAGCAGGAACAGGGCCGCCTGGTTCGGTGAGGCGCTCAGGGACACCTGGGCGTAGACCGAGGAGAAGAAGAACAGCGGGACGAAGGCGAGCATCGAGAAGAACAGCACCGCCGCGTCGACGGTGAACGCCCTGTCGCGGAAGACCCGCAGGTCGATCAGCGGGTGCCGGACCCGGTGCTCGAAGCGCGCGAAGACGCAGAGCACGGCGACGCCGCCCGCGAGGCAGAGCCAGGTCGCCCAGCTGTCCCACCCCCACGCCCAGGCCTGCTGGAAGCCCAGGACGCTCAGGCCCATGCCCGCCGCGACGAGGACGGCGCCGCGCACGTCGAGCGTCCCGGACCGCCGGTCGGGAACGTGCGCCAGGGCCGTGAGCACCAGCGCCACGATCGCGACGGGGACGTTGACCCAGAACACGGCCCGCCACGTCCAGCTCGTCAGCCAGCCGCCCAGCAGCGGGCCGATCGCGGTCAGCGCGCCGGTGACGCCGAAGAACAGGGCGAGGGCCCGGCCGCGCCGCTCGACCGGGAACACCGCCACCACCACGGCCAGCGCCGCGGGGAAGAGCAGGGCCGCTCCGAGCCCCTGGGTGGCCCGGAACACGATGAGCCAGGTCTGCGCCGCGTCGCCGTCGGGCACACAGCCGCACAGCACCGACGAGACGACGAAGACGAGCGTGCCCACGACGACGACCCGGCGCGGCCCGTACAGGTCCGCGAGGCGCCCGCCGAGCGCGAAGAAGGCCGCGAGGGCGAGCAGATAGGCGTTGACCACCCACTGCATGCCCGAGGAGGACAGGCCCAGCTCGCGGACGATGTCCGGAGCCGCGATCGACACGATGGTCTGGTCGATGAAGGTCATGGCGACCGCGAACATCATCGCCGCCAGCGCCACGGACCGGTGCGGTGCGGTACGGGAAGGGGACGCGGTCCCGCGCCCCGGGCGCGCAGTGCTCACAGCCCCAGTCTGCGCCCGCCCGTGCCGCGTCGCATCAGTGAACCCGCACGGCCCGGGCGTCACACCGATACCGCCGAACGCCTCCGCGGGCAACCCCCCGGCGGTGTGAGGACGGCCTCTCCGGCCGTGTGACCACGGCCCGCCACGGATGCCGCGTCGAAGGTGCAGGATGCGGGCACCAAGGAGGACAGACACACCAACGACGGGAGAGGCAGACGATGGCCCCAGCGGAACCAGAACCCCAGAGGATCGGCGTCCCGGCCGAATCCACTGCGGGCGAGACCAGGGTGGCGGCGACGCCCGCCACCGTGGGGAGACTTGTCGCGCTCGGGTACGACGTGGTGGTCGAACCGGGAGCGGGAGCCTCGTCCCGCTTCTCCGACGCGGCGTACGAGGAGGCCGGGGCGCGGCTCGGCGACCCGTGGGCGGCCGAGATCGTTTTGAAGGTCAACGCCCCCTCGACCGAGGAGATCGGCAGGCTCCGCGACGGCTCCACGCTGATCGCGCTGATCAGCCCCGCCCTCAACCCGGAGCTGGTCGAGGAACTGGCCCGGCGGCCGATCACCGTGCTGGCCATGGACGCCGTGCCGCGCATCTCGCGCGCCCAGTCTCTGGACGTGCTCAGCTCGATGGCGAACATCGCCGGTTACCGGGCCGTGGTCGAGGCGGCGCACGCCTTCGGCCGGTTCTTCACCGGGCAGGTGACCGCCGCCGGCAAGGTGCCGCCCGCCAAGGTGCTGGTGGCCGGGGCCGGCGTGGCCGGGCTGGCGGCGATCGGCGCGGCCCGCAGCCTCGGCGCCGTGGTCCGCGCCACCGACCCCCGGCCGGAGGTCGCCGAGCAGGTCCGCTCCCTCGGCGGCGAGTTCCTCACGGTCTCCGCCGAGCAGGAGGTCAGTGCCGACGGCTACGCCAAGGCCACCTCCGAGGACTACAACCGGCTCGCCGCGCAGCTCTACGCCGAACAGGCCGCCGACGTCGACATCGTCATCACCACCGCGCTCATCCCGGGCCGCCCGGCGCCGCGGCTGATCACCGCCGAGCACGTGGCCCGCATGAAGCCCGGCAGCGTCATCGTCGACATGGCCGCGGCCCAGGGCGGCAACGTCGAGGGCACGGTCCCCGGCAAGGCCGTCGTCACCGACAACGACGTGACGATCATCGGCTACACCGACCTGCCCGGCCGGCTCCCCGCCCAGGCCTCGCAGCTGTACGGCACCAACATCGTCAACCTGATGAAGCTGCTCACGCCCGGCAAGGACGGCCGGCTCGTCCTCGACTTCGACGACGTGGTGCAGCGCTCGATCACCGTGGTCCGCGCGGGCGAGAAGACCTGGCCGCCGCCCCCGGTGCAGGTGTCCGCCGCACCGGCTCCCGCCGCCGCGAAGGAAGCCGCGGCGCCCGCCCCCGGGGCGGCGGCGAAGCCCGCCCGGCCCGCGTGGGCCTCCTACGCCCTCGTCGCCGCCGGGGCGCTCGCGCTGTTCCTCGTGACGGCCTTCTCCCCGAGCGAACTCCTCGGCCACTTCACCGTGTTCGTCCTGGCGATCGTCATCGGCTTCTACGTCATCGGCAACGTGCACCACGCGCTGCACACCCCGCTGATGTCGGTCACCAACGCCATCTCCGGGATCGTCGTGGTCGGCGCGCTGCTCCAGATCGGGCAGGGGGACACCGCCGTCACCGTGCTGTCGTTCGCCGCGATCCTGCTGGCGAGCATCAACATCTTCGGCGGATTCGCCGTGACCCGCCGCATGCTCGGCATGTTCTCGAAGGGCTGATCAGGGATGACCACAGACACGGCCGCCCAGGCCGCCTACGTCGTCGCGGCGCTGCTGTTCATCCTCAGCCTCGCCGGGCTCTCCCAGCACCGGACCTCGCGTTCGGGAGTCGTCTGGGGCATCGCGGGCATGGCCGTCGCGCTCGCCGCGACCGTCGGTCTCGCCTCGCGCAGCATCACGGCCACCGGGCTGGTGCTGATCGTCGTCGCCACGGCGGTCGGCGCGGGCATCGGCCTGTGGCGGGCCCGGGTCGTCGAGATGACCGGCATGCCCGAGCTGATCGCCATCATGCACAGCCTGGTCGGCCTCGCCGCCACGTTCGTCGGCTGGAACGGCTACCTCGACGTCGACCCCGAGCTGTCCGGCTCGCTGCTCGGCATCCACCACGCCGAGGTGTTCATCGGCGTGTTCATCGGCGCCGTCACCTTCACCGGCTCGGTCGTCGCCTACCTGAAGCTCTCGGCGCGCATCGCCTCCAACCCGCTGACCCTGCCGGGCAAGCACGTGCTGAACATCGGCGCCCTGGCCGCCTTCGTGGGGCTGACCATCGCGTTCGTGGCCCGTCCGAACATGGGCCTGCTCATCGCGGTCACCGTGATCGCCCTGGCGCTCGGCGCGCACCTGGTCGCCTCCATCGGCGGCGGTGACATGCCGGTGGTCGTCTCCATGCTGAACAGCTACTCGGGCTGGGCGGCGGCCGCCTCGGGCTTCCTGCTCGCCAACAACCTGCTCATCGTCACCGGCGCGCTGGTCGGCTCCTCCGGTGCCTACCTGTCGTACATCATGTGCAAGGCGATGAACCGGTCCTTCCTCTCGGTGATCGCCGGCGGCTTCGGCACCCCGGCCGCGGCGGGGGACGAGGGCGAGCACGGCGAGCACCGGGAGATCAGCGCCGAGGAGACCGCGGAGCTGCTGCGCGACGCCTCCTCGGTGATCATCACCCCGGGCTACGGCATGGCCGTCGCCCAGGCGCAGTACCCGGTCGCCGAGCTGGCGCGCAAGCTGCGCGAGCGGGGCGTCGAGGTGCGCTTCGGCATCCACCCGGTCGCGGGCCGCCTGCCCGGGCACATGAACGTGCTGCTCGCCGAGGCGAACGTGCCGTACGACATCGTCCTGGAGATGGACGAGATCAACGACGACTTCGCCGCCACCTCGGTCGTCCTGGTCATCGGCGCCAACGACACGGTCAACCCGGCCGCCACCGACAACCCGTCGAGCCCCATCGCGGGCATGCCGGTGCTGCACGTGTGGGAGGCGGCGAACGTGGTCGTCTTCAAGCGGTCCATGGCCGCCGGGTACGCGGGCGTACAGAACCCGCTGTTCTTCCGCGAGAACACCCAGATGCTCTTCGGCGACGCCAAGCAGCGCGTGGAGGACATCCTGCGCGGCCTGGACGCCCTGGACACACCGGTCCGGGAGATGGCGGGCTCGTCCCGCTGAACCACCGGGCGGAAACGCGGGAGGGCCGGCTCGACACCGTCGAGCCGGCCCTCCCGCGTCCCGGACGGGTCCCGCCGTGCGGTCAGTCCGTGCCGGACTCCATCGCCGCGCGGTCCAGCCAGGCGTCCTCCTCCGAGACCTCGCCCCGGGAGGCGATGGCCTCGGCGCCGCCCTGCGGCAGCTCCGGCATGGTGCCGATCAGCCCGGTCGCGGCGGCCTGGGAGGCGCCGACGGTGGGGCTGCCGGTGCCGATCAGGCCGATGCCGGCGTACTGCTCCAGCTTGGCGCGCGAGTCGGCGATGTCCAGGTTGCGCATGGTGAGCTGGCCGATCCGGTCCACCGGGCCGAAGGCGGAGTCCTCGGTGCGCTCCATGGACAGCTTGTCCGGGTGGTAGCTGAACGCGGGGCCGGTGGTGTCGAGGATCGAGTAGTCCTCGCCGCGCCGCAGCCGCAGCGTCACCTCGCCGGTGACGGCCGCGCCGACCCAGCGCTGCAGCGACTCGCGGATCATCAGCGCCTGCGGGTCCAGCCAGCGGCCCTCGTACATCAGCCGGCCGAGCCGCCGGCCCTCGGTGTGGTACTGGGCGAGGGTGTCCTCGTTGTGGATCGCGTTGACCAGCCGCTCGTACGCGGCGTGCAGCAGGGCCATGCCCGGGGCCTCGTAGATGCCGCGGCTCTTGGCCTCGATGATGCGGTTCTCGATCTGGTCGGACATGCCCAGGCCGTGCCGGCCGCCGATGGCGTTGGCCTCCATGACCAGGTCGACGGCGGAGGCGAACTCCTTGCCGTTGATCGACACCGGGCGGCCCTGGTCGAAGCCGATCGTCACGTCCTCGGTGGCGATCTCGACCTCGGGGTCCCAGAACTTCACGCCCATGATCGGCTCGACGGTCTCGATGCCGGTGTCCAGGTGCTCCAGGGTCTTGGCCTCGTGGGTGGCGCCCCAGATGTTGGCGTCGGTGGAGTACGCCTTCTCCGTGCTGTCGCGGTAGGGCAGGCCGTGGGCGAGCAGCCACTCCGACATCTCCTTGCGGCCGCCCAGCTCGGTCACGAACGCCGCGTCCAGCCAGGGCTTGTAGATCCGCAGGTGCGGGTTGGCGAGCAGGCCGTAGCGGTAGAACCGCTCGATGTCGTTGCCCTTGAAGGTCGAGCCGTCACCCCAGATCTGGACGTCGTCCTCCAGCATCGCCCGGACCAGGAGCGTGCCGGTGACGGCACGGCCCAGCGGGGTGGTGTTGAAGTACGCCCGCCCGCCCGAGCGGATGTGGAACGCGCCACAGGTGAGCGCGGCCAGGCCCTCCTCGACCAGTGCGGCCCGGCAGTCGACCAGACGCGCGATCTCGGCCCCGTAGGTCTGGGCACGGCCGGGCACCGAGGCGATGTCGGGCTCGTCGTACTGGCCGATGTCGGCGGTGTAGGTGCACGGGACGGCGCCCTTGTCGCGCATCCACGCGACCGCGACGGACGTGTCGAGACCGCCCGAGAAGGCGATGCCGACGCGCTCGCCGGCGGGCAGGGAGGTGAGGACCTTGGACATAGAAAGAGTATGTCTCACTTTGCATATTCATGCAAGCTGGGTATGCGAAGTTCCCGTACCCGCCGGTCAGGACTCAGGAATGCGCCGTTCCGGAACCGCCGAGCGCGCCCAGGATCCGCTCGGCCGCCAGCGTCGGAGTCAGCTCGCCCTCCCGGACCTGCCGCTCCAGGACCGGCGCCAGGGACCGCACCGCCGGGTCGGCGTGGAGGCGGCCGAGGAGTTCGTCGCGGACCATGCTCCAGGTCCAGTCGACCTGCTGGTCGCGGCGCTTGGCGGTGAGCCGGCCCGTGGAGTCCAGCAGCGTGCGGTGCTGCTCCAGGCGCTCCCACACCGCGTCCAGGCCGGTCGACTCGCGGGCGCTGCAGTGCAGCACGGGAGGCGTCCAGAACGCGTCCTTGCCGTGCATCAGCCGCAGCGCGCCCGCCAGTTCCCGCGCTGCCGCCCGGGCGTCGCGCTCGTGCGGTCCGTCCGCCTTGTTGACGGCGATCACGTCGGCCAGCTCCAGCACGCCCTTCTTGATGCCCTGGAGCTGGTCGCCGGTGCGGGCGAGGGTGAGCAGCAGGAAGGAGTCGACCATGTTCGCCACGGCCGTCTCCGACTGGCCGACGCCGACCGTCTCGACGAGGACCACGTCGTAGCCGGCCGCCTCCATCACGACGATCGACTCGCGGGTGGCCTTGGCCACCCCGCCGAGCGTGCCCGCGGTGGGGGAGGGGCGCACGAACGCCGCCGGATCCACGGCCAGGCGTTCCATGCGGGTCTTGTCGCCCAGGATGGAGCCGCCCGTGCGGCTGGAGGACGGGTCGACGGCCAGGACCGCCACCCGGTGCCCGAGCGAGGTCAGCAGCGTGCCGAACGCGTCGATGAACGTCGACTTGCCCACCCCGGGCACCCCGCTGATCCCGATGCGCCGGGCCCGGCCGCTGTGCGGCAGCAGCGCCGTCAGCAACTCCTGGGCCAGCGCGCGGTGTTGCGGCCGGGTCGACTCGACGAGCGTGATCGCGCGGGCGACGATCGCCCGCTTGCCGTCGAGCACGCCCTTCACATACGCCTCGACATCGGTCACAGGTCGTGCCCGAGGTCGTCCGACAGCCGCTTCACCAGGTCGTACGCCGCGTCCGGGATCACCGTCCCGGGCGGGAAGACGGCCGCCGCTCCCATCTCCAGCAGCGTCGGCACGTCCTGCGGCGGGATCACGCCGCCGACCACGACCATGATGTCCTCCCGGCCCTCCTCGGCCAGCGCCTCGCGCAGCGCCGGGACGAGGGTGAGGTGACCGGCCGCCAGCGACGAGACGCCGACGATGTGCACGTCCGCCTCGACCGCCTGCCGGGCCACCTCGGCCGGCGTCTGGAACAGCGGGCCGACGTCCACGTCGAAACCGAGGTCGGCGAAGGCGGTGGCGATCACCTTCTGGCCGCGGTCGTGGCCGTCCTGGCCCATCTTGGCCACCAGGATGCGCGGGCGGCGGCCCTCGGCCTCCTCGAAGGCGGACACCAGGGTGCGGGTGCGGTCCACGCCCGGGGACTCTCCCGTCTCGTTGCGGTACACACCGGTGATCGTACGGATCTGGCTCGCGTGCCGGCCGTACACCTTCTCCAGGGCGTCGGAGATCTCCCCGACCGTGGCCTTGGCGCGGGCCGCGTGCACGGCCAGCTCCAGCAGGTTGCCCTCGCCCGCGGCGGCGCGGGTCAGCGCGTCCAGCGCGTCCCGGCAGGCCGTCTCGTCCCGCTCCGCGCGCAGCCGCCTGAGCTTCTCGATCTGCTGGGCCCGCACGGAGGAGTTGTCGACCTTCAGGACCTCGATCTGCTCGTCGGTCTCCACCCGGTACTTGTTGACGCCGATGACCGGCTGGCGGCCCGAGTCGATCCGGGCCTGGGTGCGGGCCGCGGCCTCCTCGATGCGCAGCTTCGGGATGCCCGCGTCGATGGCCTTGGCCATGCCGCCCGCGGCCTCGACCTCCTGGATGTGCTGCCAGGCCCGCCGCGCCAGGTCGTACGTCAGCTTCTCCACGTACGCGCTGCCGCCCCACGGGTCGATGACCCGGGTCGTGCCGGACTCCTGCTGGAGCAGCAGCTGGGTGTTGCGGGCGATGCGCGCCGAGAAGTCGGTCGGCAGGGCGAGCGCCTCGTCCAGGGCGTTGGTGTGCAGCGACTGGGTGTGGCCCTGCGTGGCCGCCATCGCCTCGACGCAGGTGCGCGTGACGTTGTTGAACACGTCCTGTGCGGTCAGCGACCAGCCGGAGGTCTGCGAATGGGTGCGCAGGGACAGGGACTTGGCGTTCTGCGGGTCGAACTGCTTCACCAGCTTCGCCCACAGCAGGCGCGCCGCCCGCAGCTTGGCGACCTCCATGAAGAAGTTCATGCCGATCGCCCAGAAGAACGACAGCCGGGGCGCGAACGCGTCCACGTCCAGGCCCGCTTCACGGCCCGCCCGGATGTACTCCACACCGTCCGCGAGCGTGTACGCCAGCTCCAGGTCGGCCGTCGCACCGGCCTCCTGGATGTGGTAGCCGGAGATGGAGATGGAGTTGTAGCGCGGCATCCGCTGCGAGGTGAAGGCGAAGATGTCGGAGATGATCCGCATCGACGGCTTCGGCGGATAGATGTAGGTGTTGCGGACCATGAACTCCTTGAGGATGTCGTTCTGGATGGTCCCCGCCAGCTTCTCCGGCGGCACGCCCTGCTCCTCGGCGGCGACGATGTACAGCGCCAGCACGGGCAGCACCGCGCCGTTCATCGTCATCGACACCGTCATCCTGTCCAGCGGAATGCCGTCGAACAACTGCCGCATGTCGAGGATCGAGTCGATGGCCACGCCCGCCATGCCGACGTCACCCGTCACGCGCGGGTGGTCGCTGTCGTACCCGCGGTGCGTGGGCAGGTCGAAGGCGACCGACAGGCCCTTCTGCCCGGCCGCGAGGTTGCGCCGGTAGAAGGCGTTGGACTCCTCGGCGGTGGAGAAACCGGCGTACTGGCGGATCGTCCAGGGCTGGTTGACGTACATCGTCGGGTACGGGCCGCGCAGGTACGGCGCCGCCCCCGGGTACGTCTCCAGGAAGTCCAGGCCCTCCAGGTCACGGCCCGTGTACAGCGGCTTGACCGTGATGCCCTCGGGGGTCTCCCACAGCAGGTCGTCCCCGCCGGAGGCGTTCTTCAGCGCCGCGCGCCACTCGTCGGGGCTGCCGTCGGCGGCCGGGGTGCCCAGCTCGATCCCGGAGAAGTCGGGGATGCCATGGGGGGCGGTCATCGGGCAACTCCCATGCGGTCGAGGGTCGCGGACAGCACGGCCACGGCGTCGCAGCCCGCGAAGACGTAGTCGTCGACACCCGGGTACTCCCCGGGCCGTCCGGCGAGAAACACGTGAGAGGCGCCCGCCGCCTTCAGCTCCGCGGCCCGGTCCGCCGCCTGCTCCGCGTACAGGGCGTCACTGGAGCACAGCACGGCCTCGCTCGCGCCGCTGTCCGCGAACGCGCCCTCGGCGACCGGCTCGATGCCGCCCGCCTGGAAGAGGTTCGAGGCGAAGGTGAGGCGCGCGGTGTGCGCGGCGGCCGGGCCGAGCGCGGCGAGGTAGATCTGCGGCCGGGAACCGGTCGCCGCCAGGTGCGCGTCCGAGCGGGCCCGCAGCGCCTCGAAGGCCTCGTCGCGGCGCACCCGCGGCAGCCCGCCGGACGGCTGCTCGGGGGCGGGCTCGCGCACCACCGGCTTCTCCGCCAGGAACGGGAACTCGCTGACGCCGGTGACGGGTTCGCGCCGCTTGGCCAGCTTCGCGCTCCGGGCCCGCCAGGTCTCGGCGAGGTCCCGCTCGACGTCCCCGGACCGCAGGGCGGCCGCCATGCCGCCGAGCCGCTCGATCCGCTGGAAGAACTCCCAGCCCGCGTGGGCGAGTTCGTCCGTGAGCCGCTCCACGTACCAGGAGCCGCCCGCCGGGTCGATCACCCGGGCCAGGTGCGACTCCTCGATGAGGATCGTCGAGGTGTTGCGGGCGATGCGGCGCGCGAACGCGTCCGGCAGACCGAGGGCGTGGTCGAAGGGCAGCACGGTCACCGCGTCGGCCCCGCCCGCGCCCGCGGCCAGCGTGGCGATGGTGGTGCGCAGCATGTTCACCCACGGGTCGCGGCGCGTCATCATCACCGGCGAGGTGACGACGTGCTGCGCCTGCGCCCCGGCGCGCGGCGCCCCGCACACCTCGGCCACCCGCGCCCACAGCCGGCGCGCCGCCCGCAGCTTGGCGATGGTGAGGAACTGGTCGGCGGTCGCCGCGTACCTGAACTCCAGCTGTCCACAGGCCTGTTCGGCACTCAGCCCGGCCCCGGTCAGCTTCCGCAGGTACGCGACCGCCGTGGCCAGGGAGGCGCCCAGCTCCTGCGCGGCCGAACCGCCGGCCTCGTGGTACGGCAGCGCGTCCACGGTCAGCGCCCGCAGCCCCGGGTAGCGCTCGGCGCACAGCCGCGCGAGGTCCGCCGCCGGGGCGGGGTCCTGCGCCCGGCCGGTACGGGCCTCGTCCCCGAGCGGGTCCGCGCCCAGATTGCCGCGCGCGGCCTGTCGGGCCACGCCCCGCTCCTCGTACAGCCGCAGCAACTCCCGCGCGGCGGCCCCGGCGTCGGGCCCGGCGTCCAGCACGACCGGGGCGAGATCGAGGTACACGCCGTCGAGGACCCGGCCGAGCTCCGCCACCGGGATGCGGCCCTCGCCCACGGTGAGCCACAGGGAGGTGACGCCGTTCTCCAGGTCCGCGAGCACCGCCTCGTGATCGGCCGTGGTGTGCCGCTGCCGTACGTCCCAGCCGCCGACCGTGTTCCCCCCGGCGCGGCCGCCGCGCACAAAGGGCGCGAAGCCCGGCAGGCCCGGCTCGGGTGAGGCGTCGCGCGCGGTGTAGAGGGGCCGGGTGCGCAACCCGTCCTCCAGCGCGGTGGAGAGGGCTTCCTCGGCCTCGGCGCCCTCGACGTCCTTGCCCGATTTGCGCAGCACACCCGCCACTAGGCGCTGCCACTGCTCATGGGGCACGTCAGGGAACTCGCCGGCCAGCTCAAGCCCGTCGTCAGGCAGGACCGTCATGCTCGGATGCTAGGACACGAGCGCGAAGGAGCAGCAGAGGGCGTGGCTGTGACCTTTCCCTCGCTCAGAGTGTGACCCCGCTCTCCGGGGCCGGTGCCGTCCCGCGCGGCGCGGGTACCCGGCGTACGGCGGAGGCGGGCACCAGGCGCCCGGCCTCGCGCAGACGTCAAGGAGGTGTGGGATGCGACTGCGGGATCGCGTGGTGGTGGTGACCGGGGCGTCCAGCGGGATCGGACGCGCCACGGCGGAGGCGTTCGCCCGCAAGGGCTGCGCCGTGGTGCTGGCGGCGGGCGCGAGGAGGCGCTGCGGGCGGCGGCCGAGGAGTGCGCGAGGCACCGGGGGGCGCGGACGCTGGTCGTGCCGACCGACGTGAGCGACGTCAAGGCGGTCGAGGACCTGGCGCGGCGCACGGTGGAGGAGTTCGGCCGGATCGACGTCTGGGTCAACAACGCGGCGGTCAACGCCTTCGGCCGCTTCGAGGACGTGCCGCTGGAGGACTTCCGCAGGGTCCTGGACGTCAATGTCATGGGGTGTGTGCACGGCGCGCGTGCGGCGCTGCCGGTGATGCGGGAACAGGGCTCGGGCACCCTGATCAACATCTCGTCCATCGTGGGCGCCGTCGCCCAGCCCTACAGCCACCCCTACGGCATGTCCAAGCACGCCGTCAGGGCTCTCGGCTCCGGCCTGCGGCAGCAGCTGCGCGTGGAAGGGGTCAAGGGCGTCGACGTGTGCACGGTGCTGCCGGCGACCATCGACACGCCGCACTTCCAGCAGGCGGCCAACTACACCGGGCACAAGGTCGTGGCCATGCCGCCGGTGTACACGCCCGAGCGCGTCGCCGACGCCGTCGTGGGGCTCGTCCGCCGTCCGCGCCGCGAGGTCGTGGTGGGCCCGGCCGGCCGCGCGCTGGTCCGCCAGGCCCGGATGGCACCCGCGCTCGCGGAGCGGGCCATGGCCCGGCAGACGGACAAGGGCCACCTGGACCACGACGAGGACGCTCCGGCCACGCACGGCGCGCTGCACGTGCCGGCGCCCGGCGAGGGCGCGGTGCACGGCGGCTGGGGCGGGCGGCGGCGCACCGCGCTGCGCAGGGCCGCCCTGGTGACCGCGCTGGCGGGCGCGGCCGTGACCGCGGGGCGGCGGATGGCCCGCGCCTGACGGGCACACGTCGATGGCCCGCCCCTCGGGGCGGGCCATCGGGCTTTCCGCGTCTGCCGCGTCCGGTCTGCCGCCTACGGCACCGGCACCGGCGCCGGCACCCGGACCGAGTCGATGACGAAGCCGCTGCGCACCCGGGCCGGCATCCGGTTCAGCGGGATCCGCAGGTCCTGTTCGGGAACCTCGTACTCCAGCCGGGCCAGCCGGGGCGCGAGGGATGCCAGCAGGGCGACCGTGATGTCCTCGCCGGGGCAGCGGTGGCCGGTGGCGCGATCACCGCCGCCCTGGGGGATCAGCTCGTCCCGGGCGGGCGGATGCCCCAGGAAGCGCTCCGGCTGGAAGGTGTACGGCTCCTCCCAGATGTCCGGGTCGTGGTTCTGCCCGTACAGGTCCAGCAGGACCATCGCGCCGGCCGGGACCGGCTCGCCGTGCCAGTCCAGATCGGTGACGGCCCGGCCGCCGACGAACGGGGCGAAGGGGTAGAAGCGCCGCAGCTCGTGCGCGAACGCCACGGCGTAGGCCCCGTCGTCGGCGCGCAGGCGTTCCCGGACGTCCGGGCGGCGCATCGCGTGACCGGCGTAGGACACGAACCAGCACACGGCGACCGTCGGCCGGATCACGTTCAGCAGTTCGACCGCCGCGGTGCGCGGGTCGAGCAGCCGGCCGTCGGAGTCCCGGTGCCGGACCACCGCCTCCAGCACCGACCCGTCCGGCGCGCCCGCGGTCCCCGCCCGTACCTCCTCGACCAGCCGCCCCAGCCGCGCCTCGCCGCGGGACCGGGCGCGGCGGGCCCGCCAGTGGCGCGGTCCCGCCGTGGCGAAACCGTCGACCATGGCGACCAGGTCCCGCGCCACCGCGTCCGCGTCGTCCAGCGGGATCCCGGCCCACCGGCACACGCCCCGGGTGAGGATCCGGCTCGCCTCGTCGAACAGCACGACCCGGCGCCCGGGCCACGACGCGACGGTCTCGTCCCACACCGCGGCGACCTCGTCCACGACTCCGGCGACCGCCTTCGGACCGGTGAGCAGGGACAGGAACATCTCCTTGCGGCCGCGGTGCTGCGGGCCGTCCAGCGTGTGCACCGCCCCGTGCCCGAACAGGGTGCTCAGCACCGGGCCGGGCAGCGCGGAGCCGCGCTCCACGTGCCGCTCGTCGTAGAAGAACCGCACCGCGTCGGTGCCGTACAGGGCGACGGCGTGCTGTCCCATCAGGCGCGTGCGCACGAGGGGGGCCGTGGTGCGGCGCCTGCGGTCGGGCAGCCAGGTGTACCCCTTGGCCAGCAGGGCGAGCGAGCTGTCCAGGAGCGGTGCGCGACGACTTTCATCCATGGCGCGGCGAGTGCCCGCCGCCCCCGTCCGGAAACGCGGCCCGGCCGCGGGCGATTGCGCCCCGGAACGGGGGTACTCGCCGCGCACCGGGGCGTTCACCGTGACGCGCCCCCGCGTCGGAAGGTCACCGTCATGAGCACACGCACCCAGCCGACGAGAGCGGCCCGCACCCCCGTCCAGCAGGCGGCGCTGCTGGTCGGAGCGGTGTTCCTGCTGGTCGGCATCCTGGGCTTCATCCCCGGGATCACCACGGACTACGACACCATGAAGTTCGCCTCCCACGACTCCAGGGCCGAACTGCTCGGGATCTTCCAGATCTCGATCCTGCACAACCTCGTCCACCTGGCGTTCGGCCTCGCGGGCCTGGCCCTGTCGCGCACCGCCTCGGGCGCCCGCACCTACCTCCTGGCCGGCGGCGCCATCTACCTCGTGCTGTGGCTGTACGGCCTGATCATCGGCCACGACAGCGACGCCAACTTCGTCCCGCTGAACACCGCCGACGACTGGCTGCACTTCGTCCTCGGCATCGGCATGATCGCCCTGGGTGCCCTGCTCACCCGTCGCCCCGGCGCCTCCCGGAGGACGTGACCGCCGATGGCTCACACGAAGACCCTGTGGACGGCCGCCGCCGGACTCGCCGCCGGTGCCGTCATCGCCTGGCAGCGCAAGGCGGCGGACCCCGCCGCCGCCTCCGCCGCCGGCGAGCGCTGGCTGGCCGTGACGATCAACGTCGACCCCGGCGAGCTCCAGCCCGAGAAGCTGCCCCCGCCGCTGGCCGAGTACGGCGACCGCATCGAGACGCGCATCGGCCCGGCCCCCGGTGACCGCGGCACCGAACTCGCCGTGCGGCTGAGGGAACCGCAGCCGCACGGCGCGCACTCCCTGCCCGCCCGGCTCGCCGGTGAGGACCCGCGCCAGGACCTGCGCCGCGCCCTGCGCGACGCCAAGTCGCTGCTGGAGGCCGGCGAGGTCCTCGAACCGGACGCGCCTTCCACCACGCACGACACGCCGGGCGGAAAACTCGTCGGCCTGCTCGGCCGCCGCGCCGGCGGGGAGGGAGTGCTGTGAAGGCCCTGTGCTGGGAAGGCGTCAACAAGCTCTCCGTCGAGCAGGTGCCCGACCCCGAGCTGCGCAACGACCAGGACGTGATCGTCCGGCTCGTCGCGGGCACCACCTGCGGCTCCGACCTGCACCTCATCGGCGGGTACATCCCCTTCATGCGGTCCGGGGACGTCATCGGCCACGAGTTCGTCGGCGAGGTCGTCGAGGTCGGCTCCGCCGTGCGCAAGCACCAGGTGGGCGACCGGGTGGTGGTCTGCTCCTTCGTCGGCTGCGGCCGCTGCTGGTACTGCACCCACGACCTGTGGTCCCTGTGCGACAACACCAACACCAATCCCGGCATCGGGCAGGCCCTGTTCGGCGCCGACACCGGCGGCATCTTCGGCTACTCGCACGCCATGGGCGGGCTGCGCGGCAGCCACGCCGAGTACGTGCGCGTGCCCTTCGCCGACCACGGGGCGTTCACCGTCCCGGAGGGCGTCGACGACACCAGCGCCCTGTTCGTCTCCGACTCGGTGCCCACGGGCTGGATGGGCGCCGACCTCGGCGGCGTCAAGCCGGGCGACGTGGTCGCCGTGTGGGGCTGCGGGGCCGTCGGCCAGATGGCGGCCCGTGCCGCCATCCTGCTGGGCGCGGAACGCGTGATCTCCATCGACCGCATCCCCGAGCGGCTGGCCATGACCGAGCGCCACATCGGCAGCGAGGTCATCGACTACACCGCCACCGACGTCGGCGCCGAACTGCGCGAACGCACCGGCGGCCGCGGCCCCGACGTGTGCATCGAGGCCGTCGGCATGGAGGCCCACAGCGACAGCCCCGTCCACCTCTACGACCAGGTCAAACAGCAGCTGCGCCTGCAGACCGACCGCCCCACCGCCGTGCGGCAGGCCATCCACGCCTGCCGCAAGGGCGGCACCGTCTTCGTCCTCGGCGTCTTCGCCGGCGCCGTCGACAAGTTCCCCCTGGGCGCGGTGATCAACAAGGGCCTGACCGTCCGGGGCGCCCAGCAGCACGGCCAGCGCTACATCCCGATGCTCCTGGACCGGCTGGCGGCCGGGGAGCTGAGCACCGCCCACCTCGCGACCCACAGCGTCCCCCTGGAGGAGGCGCCGCGGGCCTACGAGATGTTCAAGGACAAGAGCGACGGCTGCGTCCGCGCGGTCATCCGGCCGGGCGGCTGAGGTGGGCCACCACCGCACACTGCCCCGTTTGCCGTACAAACCGGTGGAAACCCGGCGGGGCATGAGTGCGACGCGACGCCGCCTGCTGCGGCAGAACCGGGTCCTGTGGCTGCTGGACCGCCTGGAGCGCGAGCCCCGGGCCGACGCGGTGATCGACACGCTCCGCAAGGGCGTGCGGGCCCTGCCGCTGGGACGCGGCCGGGACCTGCTGCACGGCCGGTGGCTGGGGCATCCGGTCCACCCGCTGATGGTGCAGCTGCCGATCGGCAGCTGGATGTCCGCGGCGGTGCTCGACCTGCGGCCCGGCCGCTCCCGCGAGTCGCGGCTGCTGATCGGGGTCGGCCTGGCCGCCGCCGCTCCCGCGGCCCTCGCGGGGTGGACCGACTGGGCGGAACTGCACCGCCAGCAGCAGCGCGTCGGCCTGGTCCACGCCCTGTCCAACACGGCCGCCGTCGGCCTCTACGCCGCCTCGCTCGCCTGCCGCGTCAAGGGCCGCGAGGGGCCGGGCCGGGCCTACGGCTTCCTCGGGCTGACGGCCGTCGGCATCGGCGGCCTGCTGGGCGGCCACCTGGCCTACCGGCAGGCGTCCGGCGCCAACCACGCCGAGGAGGTCCCGCACGTCGTCTCCGAGGGCTGGCACGAGGTCGGCACGGTGGACGAGTTCCCCGCCGGACGCCCGGTGCGCCGGGTGGTCGACGACGTGCCGGTCCTGGTGGTCCGGGAGACCGGCGGGCAGATCCACGCCCTCGCCGAGCGGTGCAGCCACCTCGCGGGACCGCTCGCCGAGGGCACCGTCGAGGACGGCTGTGTCCGGTGCCCGTGGCACGGCAGCGTCTTCCGGCTCTCCGACGGCTGGAACGTGCGCGGCCCGGCCACCGCGCCGCAGCCCTCCTTCGAGACCCGGACCACCGGCGGACGGGTCGAGGTGCGCCTGCGCCACCAGAACGGGGGACGACCCGCGGAACAGCAGCGAGAACGGGCCGGACAACTGAGCGGAAGCGGAACGGGAACGGATGCCACACATGAACACGACGGCCGTGGCTGACAGCCGTCCGGTACGACGGCTGCGCGGCCTGCTGCGGCGCGCCGGACGGGACTACTCGGCGGGACACGACCGGCCGCTGGGCGGATACGTCGCGGCCATGACCGGCTTCGCCGTCTTCACCACGGCCTGGGCCACGGCGGTCCGGGTACGGGGCCGCCCGGTGCCCGACCGCCCCGAGCCGTGGGACGTCGTCCTGACCTCGGTGGCCACCTTCCGGCTCAGCCGGCTGCTCAGCAAGGCGTCGGTGACCAGCCCGCTGCGCGCGCCCTTCACGCGGTACGTCGGGCCGCAGGGCCCGGCCGAGCTGCACGAGGAGGCCCAGCCCGAGCAGGGCAGGCACACCGTCGGCGAGCTCGCCACCTGCCCGTTCTGCATGAGCGTCTGGGTGGCCTCGGCGCTGACCGCCGGGCAGCTGCTGTGGCCGCGCGCGACCCGTACCGCCATGGGCACGCTCACCGCCCTGGCCGGGGCGGACACGCTGCAACTGGCGTACAGCGCGCTCATGGAGAAGACGACCGGCGACTGAGGACGGGCGACCGGCGACGGAAAGGGCCGTCACGACCGGGGGCGGCGCGTGACCCGGCCCGGGAAACGGGTACTCGCCGCGGCATGATCAAGCAGGCACTGTGGCAAGGACTGGTCGCCGGTACCGTCGGCGGCGCCGTGATGACCCTCGGCGAGAAGCTGGAGCAGGCCGTCACGGGCCGGCCGGACTCCCATGTGCCGGCCCGTGTCCTGCAGCGGCTGGCCGGCCTGCCCGAGCGGCCGGGCGGCCAGCCGCTCACGGTCAACTGGGCCATGCACTTCGGCCAGGCGGCCCTCCTCGGCGTGCTGCGCTCGGTCATGGCCCAGGCCGGGCTGCGCGGACCGGTCGCCTCCGCCAAGTTCACCGTCGTCCGCCTGACGAACGACCAGATCCTGGAGAACGCGACCGGGGTGGGCGCCCCGCCCGAGACCTGGCCGCGCCGGGAACTCGTGGTGGACGTCCTGCACAAGGCCGTCTACGCGTTCGTCACCGGCGCCGTCGCCGACGCCCTGGCCGTCCGGGGCGGCCCCGGCCCCGGACAGCGGCACGCCGCCCTGCGCCCCGGCCGCCACACGGACGTGGGACCCCTGCCCCGCGGGGACGCCCCCGGGCGATGACCCGCCGGATCACAGCGGGGCCGCTTACCGGTGGTGACCCACCGGCCCACCACAGGGCCGCCGCTCCTGGGCGGGCCCCTCAAGGCTCACCACAGGGCCGCTCCTCGGCGGCGGACCGCCGGCTCACCGTCGCTTGCGCACCACCACGGCGACCGCGCCGGCGACCAGCAGCCCGATCAGACCGGACAGGATCCTCCTGCCCCACGGGCCGGACACGCCCAGCCCCAGCCCGTCGCGGAGCCGGTCGTAGAGGCTGAGCGGCACGCCCAGGACCGCGTTGCCCGGCGGACGCCGCGGCACCACCGGGTGCGGATGGGTCGGCGCGGTCCTGCGCACCGTCTCCCACGCCGCACCGAGCCGCCGCAGCCGGCCGGCGCCCAGCGCCTCCTGCAGCCGGGGCAGGACGAGGTCCTCCTCGTCCCGGATGTCCTGCCGGATCAGGGCGAAGACATGCACCACCTTCTCCTCGCGCTCCGCCGTTCCCGGCTCCAGGCGCTCGATGCCGGTGACCAGGTCGTTGATCTCCTGGTGCTCCTCCTCGACCCGGGAGGTCAGCTCGTCCCCGTCCGCGACCGCACGCCGCACGGCCGGCCACAGCACGGTCTCCTCGGCGAAGGCGTGGCTGAACACCAGCTGGACGAGCTCCTTCAGCACCCGCTCCCGCTCCGCGCCGTCCTGCAGTGCCTGGTACCGGTCCATCAGCCGGTCCATCTCCGCGTGGTCACGGCGCTGCCGGGCCAGGACGCTGCCCTCGCCCCCCAGCTGCTGGACGGTCTGCTCCTCGATGGTCCTGGACATGCACCGCTCCTTCCCGCCACCGGCGACGGGCCGGCGTCCGCCGCGGCACCCGGCGGCACCGCACAGGGCGGCGGGTACCCCCTTTCCCACACAACCCCTCCCGTCACCCGGCCGGCGGAACCCGCCCGTCCGGGGGGACGCGAGCGGTGGCCGGACCCCCGCCCGGTCGGAAGACTGCGAGGACGAACCCCTGCTCGTCGGCCCCGGCGGGGCCCGGCCGGCGTGCGAGTGCCCTCCCCCCACTCAGGAGACCGTCCGTGACCTTCAACCCACTGGAGCAGCGGGGCATCCCGCTGGACCGCCAGGTACGCAACTGGCGCGAGCTGAACGTGCAGCCCATCGACCCCGACCGCTGCGACCCGTACACCCGCTGCCGGATCATCACCATGAACGGCATCGAGGTGGAGGCGATCCTCTTCAGCCACCAGCTCGCCCGCAACACCGTCGACCCGGAGGTCAAGCGGCAGCTCGCGCAGACCCGCTACATCGAGGCCCAGCAGCAGAAGGCCGTCAACTGGCTGCTGCCCGGCGTCTCCTCCGTGCTGGAGACGACCATCGCCTACGAGCAGGTCGCGGTGGACCTGACCGCCTGGGTGGCCCGGATGGAGCCCGACCCCTACCTGAAGCAGGCGTACCAGTTCGGGGTGCTGGAGGACTTCGACCACCTGTACCGGTACGCCAACCTCTACGAGATGATCGAGCACCGCAAGGCGGAGTCGATCGTCGACAACCTCACCGAGGTGATGCCGGGCCGGCCCACCAAGTACCACCACCGCCACCCCGCCGACAACGTCCGCGACCCGTACGCCAAGGAGCAGACGAACCCGCTGTCGAAGCTGCACGCCCTGACGATCATGTCGGCGGAGCAGCAGACCATGAACTTCTACATGAACACCGGCCCCACCTACATGGAGCCGATCGCCCGTCAGCTCTACCAGGAGATCGGCCTGATCGAGGAGGAGCACGTCACCCACTACGAGTCCCTGGTCGACCCGGGCGAGACGTGGTGGGAGCAGCTCGTCAACCACGAGTACAACGAGTGCTACCTGTACTACTCGTTCATGGAGCAGGAGAGCGACCCCAAGGTCAAGGCGATCTGGGAGCTGCACCTGAACATGGAGCTGGAGCACCTGCACACCGCCTGCGACCTGATGCGCCGCCACGACGGCCGGGAGCCGCAGGAGGTGCTGGCGCCGGAGCTGCCGAACGTGCTCACGTTCGAGCCGAACAAGCAGTACCTGCGCGAGCTGCTGGAGACCCAGATGGACCTGACCACGCTGGGCGCCGGCTACGTGCGCGAGGCGCACGAGCGGTTCGAGAAGCTGCAGGAGCAGATCCACGGCGGCGAGGAGCCGCCGAGCGAGCGCGTCATGGCCGAGCACGCCGGGATGTTCGGGCGCGAGTACCGGGTGCAGTCGGAGGGCGAGCACCCCGACCCCGCGATGCGCGAGAAGTGAGGAAACCGGTCATGACGGATCTGCACACCCCCCAGGCGGGCGACGACCAGGCGCGCGACACCGACGTCGTCGCGCTGCTCATGCGCCAGCACGGCGACATCCGCAACCTCTTCGACGAGGTGGAGGCCAGTGAGGGCGACGAACGCCGGGACGCCTTCCGGCGTCTGGTGCGGCTGCTGGCCGTGCACGAGACCGCCGAGGAGGAGGTCGTCCACCCCTTCGCCCGCCGGTCGCTGCCGGGCGGCGAACAGGTCGTGGAGGACCGGCTCGCCGAGGAGCGCGCCGCCAAGGAGACCCTCGCGGCCCTGGACGACATGGACACCGACGACCCGGAGTTCCTGCCGCGGCTGCGGGCGCTGCGCACGGACGTGCAGGAGCACGCCCGGGCGGAGGAGCGCTACGAGTTCACCCACATCCGCCGCAGCACCGACGCCTCCGGCCTCGCCTCCATGGCCAGGGCCGTGAAGGCCGCCGAGGCCATGGCCCCCACCCGCCCGCACCCGGGCGTCGAGTCCGGCGCGGCCAACATGGCCCTCGGACCCGTCGCCGCGCTCATGGACCGCACCAAGGACGCGGTCCGCAAGGCCATGGGCAAGGACTGACACGCCCCGCCCGGCGCCCGCGCCGCCCCCGCCCGCGCCGCCCACCGCCCGCGCCGGGCGGCGCGGGCGCCCCCGCGCGCCCGGGCCCGGGCGCGCGGGGGCGCCCGACCGGGCCGCACCGCGAGGGCTGATGTCAGTGGGTGGGGGAACAATGGGGGTAAGTGAGGGAGGGACGATGTCCATGCCAGACGAAGGCTCCGACCTGCGCTTACCCGCACCCGGTGGATGCCGTTGGTGCGGGGTGGACGAGCGTGAACACATGCAGCGCTGGAAGCCGCCGGTGGGCTGGCACAAGTGGGAACCGCCGACACCGCAGCAACGCAAGGAGCGGATGCTCGCCCGCCGCCGGCGTGCCGCCGGGTCCTTATCCTCGGGCCCCTCCGGCACCCCTACTCGGCTAGCTTCCTGACCTCCGCGAACACCTGCCGCAGCTGCCCCGGGACCTGTTCGGCGTCCTTCAGCGCCAGGGCGAACCGGTACATCATGTCCGGTTTCCCTCCCGGGCCCACGTCACTGCCGGTCTGCAGCATCTCCTCCACCGCCGCGCTGAACTTCTTCTCGTTCCGCAGCCGGGCGAAGTCCCCCGGTGCCCAGCTTCCCGTGTTCCTGGGCCACACCTCGTTCGCGACGGCAGCCCAGAGATCGTCGTCGAACAGCGCTTCGAGTTCGGCCACGTCGTCCCCTCCGGCACCGTCGGTCTCGCCGATGAACTTCACGTGGTCCGCGACGTTCGGCCCGAAGTGCTCCCTGAGCTTGTGCTCCTTGAAGATGCTCTTGGGGAGGGTCCGGCTGTCGGCGTCCACGACCAGCAGGAAGGTGCGCCCGTGTCTGATCAGGTAGCGGGCGAGGTGCAGCGCTCCCTCGTTGTTGAAGCAGGCCCACAGCGCCACGCCGGCCGCCTGCAACGACAGCCCTTCGCACAGGCGGAACAGGAGGGGAAAGGCCCGTTGCTCGGTGTCCCCCTCCACCGCGAGGAAGCAACGCTCGTGCAGGAGCACCGAGTTGCGCAGCCCCAGAGCCGACGCGATCTTGCCGAGGTGCAGGTCGATGGCCTCGCCGACCTCATCCGCCCCGATGCGTTCGGCGACGGTACGCAGGTTGTCCAGCTTGAGGTGGACGACGTCGGAGATGTCGACGCCGTCGATCAGGTTCATGGAGTGGGTGGCCACCATGACGCTGACGTGCGGAATCGCGGCCTGCTTGCGGATCAGCCCCATCACCTTGCGCTGATGGTGGTAGTCGAGGTGCGTGTCCGGCTCGTCGTAGACGACGATCGTCTGCACCGCCGGCGGCTCGGCTTCGTCGTCCGGCTTGCCGGGCACGGACGCGCCGCCCGCATCGGCCTCCTCGTCCGCCAGGAGCTCACTGGTCCACTCCCACACGGCGAGCGAGACCCGCCGGTTGCTGCCCAGACCCGAACGGTCCAGACCCACCGACGCGCCCTTGACCCGGCTGATCCGCAGCGGAGCGCCGTTGAATCCCCGCTGAAACGACACGTCGGGTTCGACGAACACCTCGGTGAGGTCGGGGCAGCGTTCCTTGATGTGGTCGCACAGCGACTTGGCGTCGATGCGCAGCCGCTCCTTCACCTCGTCCTCGACCGCCGACAGCTTGCCCTGCAGGGCGGCGTCGGCCATGTGGGCCTGGAACTTCCCGCTGAGCGCCGTCTTCACCGCTTCGTCGGGCCGGGCCGCCTTCCCGTCGAAGACCAGGACCCTCGGCATGCGCCGCTGCAGGCCGGACGGTGCGGACAGCCAGCCCTGCCTGTCGGAGTGCCGGCGGCCGTAATCCCTCAGACACTTCTCGAAATCGGCCTTCCTCGGCCTGGGGGCGTCCGGCCTGACGCCTAACTCCGCCGCCAATTCCCTCAGTTCCGGCAGCAGGTACTGGGAAAGGTCCGTCAGCCGGTCATCCCTCGGCAGGGAGCTCCAGATCTCCAGTGACGCGTTCAGGCCGGCGTCCACCCTGCGTCGCAGGCGCACCTGCGACGGCAGGTCGAATTCCTTCTGCTCCCAGGGGTCCAGGGTGAACTCGCCGCAGACCACGGTCTCGGTGCATCGTCCGAGGGATTCCGCTCCGTCGGAGTCGGTGCAGCGCGTGTAACTGCGGTCGTCGTCGGCCATGCCGTGGTTACCGACGAGAAGGCCGAGCGCGTCCAGGAGCGCACTCTTGCCGCCGTCATTGTGTCCGGCCAGGATGGTCGGCTTGCTGACCGGGATGTCGTGGACGTCCTGGAGCGAACGGAAGCCGTTCACCGAGAAGTTCTTGAGATACACCGCTGGTCGACCGCTCCACACCCTTGTGCTGCCCCCGTGCCGACAGCGTCGATAGACGCCGGCGACCTGCACGGCGGCACCAGGCGTCTCGGAGGCCCCATCCTAGGACTTCCGTCGCTCCCCGTGTGGGGGCTCCGGCCCGATCCCGCCGCCCGGCCCGCCGCCTCGTTCGCCGGGGTGCGATCGGGCGAACGCCAGTGCCACCCAGGGGAGGGGGAGTTCGACCGCAGACTGGCCGAACCTGACAAATGTCGACCGTTGTTGCCCGTATTGCTCCGTGTATCCACAGTGCCGCCCATGTGTTCTAGGCTGCATGCCCACGCGGCACGTGCCCGAACGGGAGCTTCGGCCGCGTCCGCCGCCAGCCGAAGCCGAAAGTGAACTCCGTGCAGCGCATATCCGTCGTCTCCTCCCACCTGGCGTCCGTCGGCTACGAGCCGGATTCGGGAACGCTCGAAGTGCAGTTCCGCAACGGGTCGGTCTACCAGTACGCGGGCGTACCGGCCGGTGTGCACAGCGGATTGATGAACGCGGCGAGCAAAGGCGGATACCTGCACGCCTTCGTGAAGAAGGCGGGCTATCCAGTGGTGCGCGTCGCATGACGGGCGGGAGACGGACCGGGAGGGCGGGAAAGACGTGACCGAACAGCCGGTGTTCGTGCTGGGCGAGGACCTGCAAGCCCTGGAGCCCGCCGGATTCGAGTCCGAGGCCGATTTCCAGGAACTCCTGGCGCGTCATCCCCGGATGCTGGATTTCGGGACCCTGGCCGACGGCCGGCCGCTGCGGCTGGTGCTGGTGGCCCGGGAGATGGAGGTGCCGACGAGCCCGGAGAGCGGGGCGGCGTACTGGCTCGATCACCTCTTCGTCGACGCCGACGGCGTGCCGACCCTGGTGGAGGTCAAGCGGGCCACCGACACCAGGATCCGGCGTGAGGTCGTCGGGCAGATGCTGGACTACGCGGCCAACGCCGCCCGTTACTGGCCCGCGGCGCTCCTGCAGCGCTCGTTCGAGGACACCTGCGTCCGGGACGGACGGTCGCTGGAGGAGGCCTACGCGGAACTCCTCGGCGACCGTGCGGCCGAGGACTTCTGGGCGGTGGTGGAGGAGCGGCTGGCGGCCGGGCAGATGCGGCTGCTGTTCGTCGCCGACCGGATTCCGCTGGAGCTGCGGGCGATCGTCGAGTTCCTCAACCGGCAGATGCGCCAGACCGATGTGTACGCGGTCGAGCTGGCCCAGTACCGCAACGGCGGAGACCTCCGTGTCCTCGTGCCGCGCGTCCACGGGGAGGTGGCCACAGCGGCGAAGTCCGCCTCCGGCCGTCGCTCCGTGCGGCGGACCACGCGGCAGGACATGGACGCCGTGATCCGGTCACGGCCCGATCCGCAGGTGCGGCGTGTCGCCACCACGCTGCTCGATCACGCGGCGGCGCACGGGCGACCGGAGGGCGGGACCGCCAAGTACCGGAGCATGTCCGGCTACTACGTGGTCTCCGGGCGGCAGGTCCCGGTCTGGAGCCTGTCCCTGCAGGACCCGCCGGCACGGGACGACCTCTCCTTCGCCTTCGGCTCGATCACGTACCACCTCGGCCGGGACAGAGCGGCGGCCTTCGCGGGCTGGCTGCCGCCCGTTCCCGAACTGGCGGCGCGGCTGGAGTCGTTGCCGGCGAAGGACTACAACGCCTGGCCGTCCGTCTCGCTGGCCGCCCTCGCCGCCGAGCCCGGCGCCCTGGAAGGCGTCCTGTCCGCGATCCAGCGCCTCCTGGGAGGTCCCGAGTCCTCCGTCTGACCGGCCCGGGCGCGGGGACGGCCCCCGCGCCCCGCAGTCGCGGACAGAACCTGTCCGCAAGCGCCGGTACCGTCGCCTCATGACGAACACCCAGCGGAGCGTCACCCGAACGGCACCCCTCCTCGGGACCCGGGCCCTCAACCGCGCCACCCTCGACCGGCAGCTGCTCCTGCGGCCCGCCCGGATGTCCGCCGCCGGCGCCGTCGAGCGCCTGGTCGGTCTGCAGGCGCAGAACGTCAGGCCCCCGTACTACGCGCTCGCCGCCCGGCTCGACGGATTCGCGCCGGAGGACCTGTCGCGGCCGATGGCCGACCGCGAGGTCGTCCGCATCGTCACCCTGCGCTCCACCCTCCACACCCACACCGCCGCCGACTGCCTCGCCCTGCGGCCGCTGACCCAGCCCGCGATGGACCGGGAGCTGGCCAACTTCCGCAAGGGCCTGACCGGCGTCGACCTGGACCGGCTCGACCGACTGGCCCGAGACCTCGTCGAAGCCGAGCCGCGCACCATGAAGCAGCTGCGCGAGGCCCTGGTCCAGCAGTGGCCCGACGCCGACCCGCAGGCCCTGGCCGTCGCCGCCCGGTGCCGCCTGCCACTGGTGCAGGTCACCCCGCGCGGCCTGTGGGGCAGGAGCGGACAGGTCAGCCTCACCACCGCCGAACAGTGGCTCGGCCGCCCCGCCGGAGAGCCCGCCACACCCGACGCGGTCGTCCTGCGCTACCTCGCCGCCTTCGGCCCGGCCTCCGTGCGGGACATGCAGACCTGGGCCGGACTGACCCGCCTGGGCGAGGCCTTCGAGCGCCTCCGCCCGCGGCTGGTGACCTTCCGGGACGACAAGGGCACCGAACTCTTCGACCTGCCGGACGCCCCGCGCCCCGACCCGGACACCCCGGCCCCGCCGCGCTTCCTGCCCGAGTTCGACAACCTGCTGCTCTCGCACGCCGACCGCACCCGCGTCGTCCCGGCCGAGCACCGCGGCCGCAGCTGGCAGGGCAACATCGCCTACTGCACGCTCCTCGTCGACGGCTTCCTCGCGGGCCTGTGGCGGCTGGAGAAGGACGCGCTGGTCATCGAGCCGTTCGAGCGGCTCGGCCCGGCCCGGCGCGAGGAGGTCACCGCCGAGGCGGAGCGGATACTGCGGATCATGCATCCGGACACGCCGTACGACATCCGCTTCGGCACCGTGCGCAAGTGAACGCGCCGCTGCGGGGCGCGCGAACGCGCCGGCGCCGCACGCGAGGCCGGTTTCCCCGGTCCGTACGGCGCGGCGCGCGCCCCGGCCCCTCAGTCCGCCCGGCCCGTCACCGCCACCGACACGCCGAGGCCGATCATCGTGCAGCCGCCGGCCCCGCCGATCAGGGACAGCCGGCGGTCCGACCGGGCGAACCAGGTGCGGGCCGCCGACGCGGTCAGGCCCCACAGCGTGTCCGTGACCAGGCCGATGGAGATCGGCACCAGGCCCAGCACCAGCATCTGCACGGGCACGTGACCCGCCGCGTGGTCCACGAACTGCGGCAGCACGGCGGCGAAGAACACCACACCCTTGGGGTTGGTGACGCCGACGAGGACCCCGTCCAGCAGCGTCCGCAGATCGCCGCGGGCCGGACCCGCCGGACGCGCGCCGATCCCGGACGCCCGCAGGTCGCCCCGGTGCCGGAACGCCTGCACCCCGAGGAAGACGAGGTACGCGGCACCCGCCAGCTTCACCGCCAGGTACACCGTCACCGACTTCTCGACCAGCGAGCCGACGCCGACGGCCACCGCCACGACGAGCAGGTAGGAGCCGACGACATTGCCGAGGGCCGTCGCCACGGCACTGCGCCGCCCGTGCGCGAGGGCCCGTCCGATGACGAACAGCACGCTGGGGCCGGGGATCACGATGACCAGCAGCGACATCACGGCGAAGGCGAGGAGACGGTCGGCGGCGACCACGGGCATCACTCCCATCCGCCCCCCATTGAAGCAGCCCGTACCCGGGGCCGTACGTGGAGAGGGGGCGTTGCGGGCCGCTCGTGGAGGCCCGCAACGCCCCCTGGTCTTTCACCCGGGGGTTGCCCGGGACTAGCGGGTCACGAGTTGACCTGCCTCGTGACCACGTTGGAGAAGGTCGTCAGCCGAACGGGTACGCGGTCGTCGTGGTCGTGGTGCCGCCGGCGATCGGCTGGGGCGCGGCCACGGCCGTGGTGGCGGCGGCAGCGGTGGCCGCGGCGACGGCGACGGCCTTCCTGGCGGCGTTGAGCCCGAACATGGGTCTCCTTGGGGAGTTGCCGGTGGGGGGTTGCGCGGGCGGGGTGGAGCACGGGGACCCTGACGCCGTTGTGCGGATCTCCGTGTGCCCGGCGAGCGGCACGCCCCAAAGCTAGGGCTCGGCGGCGAGGGCCCCCAATGAGGGAACCCCCTAGCGGAGTTGGGCAGGGAAAACCCTCGGTGCGGCGCCGTGAACCAGGCCGGATCAGGTGCTGCGGCGGCCCGCGGCCAGCCGGACGATGTCCACCCGCGAGCGGATGCCCAGCTTGCGGTAGACCCGGGTGAGGGTCGCCTCGACGGTCTTGACGCTGATGAACAGGCGGCCGGCGATCTCCCGGTTGGTCGCGCCCTCCATCACGAGCGAGGCGACCTGACGCTCCATCGAGGCCAGCCCCTCCAGCGCGTCGAGCGCCACGGGAGGCGCGACGGAGGCCGGTTCCACCGCCCCGGGCCCGGCCGTGACGGCCGCGTCGACCTGCCGCAGCCAGGGCAGCGCCCGGCAGCGCCGGAACAGCCGGGCGGCCTCGTCGTACGACGCCGGTCCGGGCAGGGAAGTGCCGCCCGGGCGAGGACGGGCGGCGGCCTGGGCGCGCAGCCGGGCCAGCGCGAAGGCGGCGCGGGCCTCCTCCAGGCCGTAGCCGAGCCGGCCGAGCCGGTCCTGCACCGACGTCAGACGGACCACGGCCGCCTCGTGCTCGCCGCGTGCGGCCCGGACCAGGGCCTCGGCCCGGTCGAGCACGGCCAGCACGCTCTCGCGGCCCAGCCGCAGCGCGTGCACCCGGGCCGTGTCGATGACGTCCTGCGCCTCGCCCGGCTCGCCGATGCGGACCAGGGCCTCGGCGAGGTCGCCGTGCCAGCGGCCGCGCGCCGGGTCGTTGATGCCGAGCCCTTGCTCCAGCTCCCGCACCCGGCGCAGCGAACGGACCGTGCCCGCCGGGTCCCCGGCCACCAGCTGGGCGTATCCCAGGGCCGCGAGGGCCCGGGAGAGGTACATCTGGTCGCCGTCGACCTCGGCGTGGTCGGCCGCCTCGCGGGCCAGGGCCAGCGCCCGGTCGACGTCCCCGGCGGAGGCCTCCGCCAGGGAGGTCAGCATGGCGGAGGCACCCTCGCCGATGCCCGAGTCGCGGGCGAGGCGCAGGCTCTCGCGGGCGAGGTCCAGGGCCCGGCCGCAGTGCCCGGAGCGCAGCTCGGTGTCGGCGAGGAAGCGCAAAAAGTGCACCTCGCTCTCGACCATGCCGCGCCGCCGCACCTCGCGCAGCAGCGCCGTGATGGTGGCGCGCGCCTCGGGCAGCTGGTCGCTCATGATCAGCCAGCGGAAGCGGGCCGAGCCGGCGCCGTTGTGGTGGCAGGCCACGTACGGGTCCTGGGGCTCCTTCAGGGCCCGCTTGACCGTCGCGGGCGCGTCCGGGTGGCCCATCAGGGTCTCGGTGGAGGCCTGGAAGGACAGCGCCATCAGCTCCGTGCGCCGGTCCTCGCCGCGGGCGGCCAGCTCCGCCGCGTGCGCGGCCTCCTGCCGGGCCTCGGCGAAGTCGCCCTCGACGACCAGGCCCCGCCAGGCGAGCTGGTAGTGGACCAGGGCGAGCAGCCGCGGGTCGTCACCCGCGTCGGCCAGCACCTGCGGGAAGACGGCGTCGACCTCGCCGAGCGCCTGCCCGGCCGCCTCGATGACCACCATCCAGGCCCGCACCCGCTCCGCGGGCACGGTCGCGCGGGTCAGCACGTCCCGGGCGATGTCCCGGGCGAGATCGGCCTCGCCGGCCGTGATCGCGTCCTCCGCGGCCTGCAGCCGCCGCTCGTCCGGCCCCGGGACGCTGTCGGCCGGGGTGTGCCGGGCCGCGAGCAGCCCGAGCGAGGCGGCCACGGACGGGGCCCCGCGGTCCCGGGCCAGCGCGCCGGCCTCGGCGAGCCGCGCCGCCACCTCCGGGTCGGTGCCGGTGGTGGCCAGGGCCAGGTGCCGGGCCCGCTCGATCGGGTCGGAGGCCGCCCTGGACAGCGCCGCGTGCACGGCCCGCCGCTCCTGCGCGGGGGCCTCCGCGTACAGCGCGGCCGAGATCAGCGGGTGCGCGAACCGCAGGGCCGGCGCCTCCGGGTCCGTGGCCAGCAGCCCCAGGGCCGCCGCCTGGGCCGTCTCGGCCTCGGCGTGCTCCCGCCCGGCCGCGTGCAGCAGCGCCAGGGTGGGCCGGGCACCCGCGCTGGCCACCAGGAGGGTGCGGCGGGCCTCGTCCGACAGCATCTCCAGGCGGCTCAGCACCAGCGCACGCAGCGAGGTGGGCACCGGCAGCGGCTCACCGGGCCGGGGCCGGGCCGTGCTCTCGGCCAGGGCGCGGCCCAGCTCCAGCGCGAAGAGGGGGTTGCCGCCGCTGGTGCGGTGGATGTCGCGCACCGTGGAGCGGGACAGGGGCGTGTAGCCGCGGTGGTCCAGCAGCGCGGAGACCTGCGCACGGGTGAGCGGGCCGAGCCGGACCGCCAGGGTGTCCGGCGGGGACGCGCGTAGATGGCGGTCGTACTCCTCGCCCTCGGTCCGCACCGCCGACAGCATCTGCACGGGCGTGTCACCGAGCCGGCGGGCGGCGAAACCGAGCAGTTCGGCGCTGGCCGCGTCCAGCCACTGCAGATCGTCGGCGACGACCAGCACCGGCCCCTTCGCGGCCAGGACCCGCAGCGCCGACAGCACGGCCAGGCGCAGCGCCAGCCCGTCGCGCTGCAGCGTGGACTCGCCGCGGCCGGTGAGCGCCGACTCCAGCGCCGTGCGCTGCGCGGCGGGCAGGTGGCCGGAGACCTCGTCGAGCACCAGGCCGAACAGATCGGCCAGGGCCAGGAAGGGCAGATGGGATTCGGACTCGGTGGCCGAGCAGCGCAAGACGGTCCGGCCCGGGCCGCCGTAATCCGCGGCCAGCGCGCGCAGGACCGTCGACTTTCCTATTCCGGCCGGGCCGTGGAGCAGCACACTCCCGCCCCGGCCGAGCTGGTCGCGTGCCGTCGCGAACAGTTCCTCCCGGCCGATGACCAGGTCGGGGCGGCTCCTGGGAGGCTCCTGGAAGTCCCGTCGAACGGTCACCTCTGTCCTCCCTGTGTCGTGTCCTGGCCAATATTAGGCAACAGCTCTTTGAATTTCGGACGGACGCTGTGGTGAGGGAAATAACAACCCGGGCCGGCGGACGAATTCACCTCGGTCCCGAATGCGGGGGAACGTGCCGCGGGTGCCCCCTCGGGAACCGGTCGGCCGGCCGACCGGACCGGAACGGTGCGGAACACCTCGAACCTACGGCAACCACCCGGCCCGGCGTGCGGCGACCACGGCCTCGCCCCGGGTCCGGGCCCGCAGCTTGCGCATGGCCGACCTGAGATACCCCTTGACGGTCTCGGGCGTCACCCCCAGCCGCTCCGCCGCGACCGCGTTCGTGGCCCCCGCGGCGACACACGCCAGCACGTCCACCTCCCGGGGCGCGAGCCGGACCCGGGACGGGGGAACGGACCCACCCGGACCGGCCGCCAGCAGCGCGCACGCGCCGAGCAGCTCCGCCCGCAGCCCAGGGTCGTCGATCCGCGGCGCGAGCGCCCGCAGGGCCGCGTGCGCCTCCCGGACCTGCTCCCAGCCCGCGCCCGCGCCGCCGCCCGCGGCGAGTGTGCGGGCCTCGTCCCGCACCACCAGCGCCCGCTCCACGTCGCGCGCCGCCTCGACGGCCGCGTCCAGCATCCGCCCGCCCAGCGGCTGAGCCGTGCGCAGCGCCCCGTACAGCACCCCGCGCACCCGGTGCCGCACCACCACCGGCACGGCCAGCACCGAACGCAGCCCCTCCACGGCCACCGGGGCGTCGTACTCGTGGCTGATCTGCCGCGAGGCGGAGTAGTCCGTCACCACGCACGGCCGCGACAGCGCCACCGCCTTGCCGCCCAGGCCGGTCCCGGACGTCACCACCAGCGACCGAAGGGCGTGGGTCGCCGTGCCGCTGAGTTCGCTGATGCGCATGTGCCGCCCGGCCTCCAGCAGGCCGCCGAAGGCCACCGGCAGCCCTGTGGCGCGCCGCAGGCGCAGCAGCGCGTTGCGTACCTCGACCGTGTCGGACGCGTCTGCCGTCACCTGTTCGCCCCTTCACTACGGCGCCTGTGCGGGCGCATCCCCCCGTTCGGGGGTGGTGAGACCCGCATCACGGATTACACGATGGCTCGGAGCCGCCCGGCAATGGTCCGGCACCGAGGAGGACGCATGACATCGGCGACGGAGGAGTTCCGCAGCGCGCGGGACTTCCTGCTGGCACACCACGAGGACTACGCCACCGCCTACGAGGGCTTCCGCTGGCCCCGTCCCGAGTACTTCAACTGGGCCCTCGACTGGTTCGACGAGATCGCCGACGGCAACGCCCGCACGGCCCTGCACATCGTCGAGGAGGACGGCGCCGAGACGCGGCTGTCCTTCGCGGAGATGTCCGGGCGATCGTCCCGGTTCGCCACCTGGCTGCGGGCCCGGGGCGTGCGCGCCGAGGACCGGATCCTCGTCATGCTCGGCAACCAGGCCGAGCTGTGGATCACCGCCCTCGCGGCGATGAAGCTGCGCGCGGTGGTCATCCCCGCCACCCCGCTGCTCGGCCCCGCCGACCTGCGCGACCGGGTGGAGCGCGGACGCGTCCGGCACGTCATCGCCCGCACCGAGGACGCCGCGAAGTTCGCCGAGGTCCCCGGCGACTACACGCGCATCGCCGCCGGTGCCGCCGGATCCGTGCCGGACGGCTGGCTGCCGCTGGACGACGCCCACGGCGCCTCCGCCGACTTCACGCCCGACGGCCCCACCCGGTCCGACGACCCCCTGATGCTCTACTTCACCTCCGGCACCACCGCCCGGCCCAAACTGGTCGAGCACACCCACACCTCGTACCCGATCGGCCACCTGTCGACCATGTACTGGATCGGCCTCAAGCCCGGCGACGTGCACCTGAACATCTCCTCCCCGGGCTGGGCCAAGCACGCCTGGTCCAACCTCTTCGCCCCCTGGAACGCCGAGGCGACCGTCTTCCTGCACAACTACACGCGCTTCGACGCGGCCCGGCTCATGTCCGAGATGGACCGGGCGGGCGTCACCACCTTCTGCGCGCCGCCGACCGTGTGGCGCATGCTCATCCAGGCCGACCTCACCCAGCTGCGCACCCCGCCCCGCGAGGTCGTCGCCGCCGGCGAACCGCTCAACCCGGAGGTCATCGAGCAGGTCCGGCGCTCCTGGGGGGTCACCATCCGGGACGGATTCGGCCAGACCGAGACGGCCGTCCAGGTCGCCAACAGCCCCGGCCAGCCCCTGAAGACCGGCTCGATGGGCCGGCCCAGCCCCGGCTACCGCGTCGAGCTGCTCGACCCCGTCTCCGGCGCGCCCGGTGCCACCGAGGGCGAGATCGCACTCGACCTCTCGGACCGTCCGGTCGGCCTGATGACCGGCTACCACGGCGACGCGGACCGCACGGCGGAGGCCATGGCCGGGGGCTACTACCGCACCGGCGACATCGCCTCCCGCGACGCGGACGGCTACCTGACCTACATCGGCCGCGGCGACGACGTCTTCAAGGCCTCCGACTACAAGATCAGCCCCTTCGAGCTGGAGAGCGCCCTGCTGGAGCACGAGGCGGTGGCCGAGGCGGCGGTGGTGCCCGCGCCGGACGAGGTGCGGCTGTCGGTGCCGAAGGCGTACGTCGTCCTCGCGGACGGCTGGGAGCCGGGACCCGACACGGCGAAGGTCCTGTTCGAGCACTCCCGTCAGATCCTCGCCCCCTACAAGCGCGTCCGCCGCCTGGAGTTCGCCGACCTGCCCAAGACCGTCTCCGGCAAGATCCGCCGGATCGCGCTGCGCGAGGCCACGGCCGCCGGTTCGGACGCCGAGTACCGCGAGGAGGACTTCCGGTGAACTCCTACAGCCACGGCACCGCAACCACGCCGCTGCTCGGCGACACGATCGGGGCGAACCTGGACCGGGCCGTCGCCGCGTGGCCGGACCGCGAGGCCCTGGTGGACGTGCCCTCCGGCCGGCGCTGGACCTACGCGCGCTTCGCCGGGGACGTCGACCGCCTGGCGTCGGCACTGCTGGCGTCCGGCGTCGCCAAGGGCGACCGGGTGGGCATCTGGGCCGTCAACTGCCCCGAGTGGGTGCTCGTCCAGTACGCCACCGCCCGCATCGGCGCGATCATGGTGAACATCAACCCGGCCTACCGCACCCACGAGGTCGAGTACGTCCTGAAGCAGGCCGGGGTGTCCCTGCTGTTCGCCTCGCCACGCCACAAGAGCAGCGACTACCGGGCCATGGTGGAACGGGTGCGGGGCCGCTGCCCCGAACTGCGCGAGGCCGTGTACTTCGGCGACCCGGGCTGGGAGACGCTGCTCGCGCGGGTGATGCCGGACCCGGCGTACCCGGAGCTGTCCTGCGACGACCCGATCAACATCCAGTACACCTCGGGCACCACCGGCTTCCCCAAGGGCGCCACCCTCTCCCACCACAACATCCTCAACAACGGTTACTTCGTGGGGGAGTTGCTCGCCTACTCCGAACAGGACCGGATCTGCGTCCCGGTGCCCTTCTACCACTGCTTCGGCATGGTCATGGGCAACCTCGCCGCCACCTCGCACGGCGCCTGCGTCGTCATTCCGGCCCCGTCCTTCGACCCCGCGGCCACCCTGGACGCGGTCCAGCGGGAGCGCTGCACCTCGCTCTACGGCGTGCCGACCATGTTCATCGCGGAGCTGAACCTGCCGGACTTCGCCTCCTACGACCTCTCCTCCCTGCGCACCGGCATCATGGCGGGCTCGCCCTGCCCGGTGGAGGTGATGAAGCGGGTGGTCGCCGAGATGCACATGGCGGAGGTCTCCATCTGCTACGGCATGACCGAGACGTCCCCGGTCTCCCTGCAGACCCGCAGGGACGACGACCTGGAGCACCGCACGGGCACGGTCGGGCGGGTCCTGCCGCACATCGAGGTCAAGATCGTCGACCCGGTGACCGGCGTGACCCGGCCCCGGGAGGTGGCGGGCGAGTTGTGCACGCGCGGCTACAGCGTGATGCTCGGCTACTGGGACGAGCCGGAGAAGACCGCCGAGGCGATCGACGCCGGGCGCTGGATGCACACCGGCGACCTCGCCGTGATGCGCGAGGACGGCTACGTCGAGATCGTCGGCCGCATCAAGGACATGATCATCCGGGGCGGGGAGAACATCTACCCCCGGGAGATCGAGGAGTTCCTCCACGCCCACCCCAAGATCCAGGACGTCCAGGTCGTGGGCGTGCCGCACGAGCACTACGGCGAGGAGGTCCTGGCCTGCGTCATCGCCCGCGACCCGGACGACCCGCCGACCCTGGAGGAACTGCGCGCCTTCTGCCGGGGACGGCTCGCGCACTACAAGGTCCCGAGCCGGCTCCAGGTGCTGGACGCCTTCCCGATGACGGTGTCCGGAAAGGTGCGCAAGGTGGAACTGCGCGAGCGCTACACCGTCTGAACGACCGCGGGGGCGTTCGGTCGTACGGGGACCAGGCCCGTAAGATCGACGCCCTTGGGGGTGACACATGGTCAAGCGGCGGCCCGGTACGACGCCCACGCTGGAGCAGGTGGCCGCGCTCGCCGGCGTCGGACGGGGCACGGTCTCACGCGTGGTCAACAACGAGGCGGGCGTCAAGGAGTCCACCCGGCGTGCCGTCCAGCGGGCGATCGCCGAACTCGGCTACGTGCCCAACCTGGCGGCGCGTTCGCTGGCCGGGCGGCGGGCCGACGCGGTGGCGCTGGTCATGACGGAACGGGACTGGCGGCTGTTCGGCGAGCCGTTCTTCTCGGAGACGGTCACGGCCGTCGGGGACGCGCTCGCCGAGACCTCCGTGCAGCTGCTGCTCACCCTCGTCCGCACGGACGCCGAGCGGCAGCGGTTCGTCGAGTACGCGCGCGGCGGCCGGGTCGACGGCGTGCTGCTGATGTCGGTGCGCGCCGAGGACCGGCTGCCCGACATGCTCGCCGACGCGGGCCTGCCCACCGTGCTGCTGGGCCGCCGCTCCGGCGACGAGCAGATCACCTACGTCGACGCGGACAACGTCGGCGGTGCCCGCGAGGCGGTGACCCACCTGCTGGCGGGCGGCCGGCGGATGATCGCGGCCATCACCGGGCCGCTGGACATGTACGTCGCCCGGTGCCGGCTGCGCGGCTACCAGCAGGCCCTGGAGCGGGCGGGGCTGCCCGCGCCCGACTCCTGGACCGTCGAGGGAGACTTCACCGAGGCGAGCGGACGCCGGGCGATGGCCGAACTCCTAAAGCGCCACCCGGACGTGGACGCGGTCCTGGCCGCCTCCGACACCATGGCCTCCGGAGCCCTGGCCGTGCTGCGCGCGGCGGGGCGCAGGGTGCCCGACGACGTGGCGGTCGTCGGCTTCGACGACTTCGAGCTCGCCCGGCACACCGACCCGCCGCTGACCACCGTCCGGCAGCCGCTCGAGGAGATCGGCCGGACGATGGTGCGGCTGCTGCTGGAGGAGATGGAGCAGCCGGAAGTGGCCTGGCGGCACGTGATCCTGCGGACGCAGCTGGTGGTGCGGGAGTCGGCGTGAAGCCGCCCGGGAGCGCTCCCAACTCCCATACCGGGCCCGCCCGTTGTGTAGACCGGTCCGGGCACCCCGGCTGACCTGGTACTTCGAAAAACATTCGATGGATTCCCGTCTAACGGGTTGTCAGGGACATGGGGCGGCTCCTACAGTCGCGTCCGAAACCGGTGAGGTGGGAGCGCTCCCATCAGTGGGGAGGTGGGAGCGCTCCCGATCCCCCTGCCGCAGCACCCTCTGTCGAACCCGGTTGTCCCCCCGCAGAGAGGCCCCCGCATGCGATCGTCACCGCACCGCCTCCGCACCGTCCGCGCCCTGTTCGGCGCGCTGCTCACCGCGCTCGCCACCGTCGCGGCGCTCCTCGCCGCCACCGCGCCCGCCCAGGCGGACACGGTCGTCTGCGAGCAGTTCGGATCCACCGTGATCCAGGGCCGCTACGTCGTCCAGAACAACCGCTGGGGCACCAGCGCCCCGCAGTGCGTCACCGCGACCGACACCGGCTTCCGGGTCACCCAGGCCGACGGCTCGGTGCCCACCAACGGCGCCCCGAAGTCGTACCCGTCCGTCTTCAACGGCTGCCACTACACGAACTGTTCGCCGGGGACCAACCTGCCGGCGCAGCTCAGCACCATCTCCAGCGCGCCCAGCAGCATCTCGTACGGTTACGTCTCCGGGGCCGTGTACAACGCCTCGTACGACATCTGGCTGGACCCGACGCCCCGCACCGACGGCGTCAACCGCACCGAGATAATGATCTGGTTCAACCGGGTCGGCCCCATCCAGCCGATCGGCTCCCCGGTCGGCACCGCCTCCGTCGGAGGACGCACCTGGGAGGTGTGGACCGGCAGCAACGGGTCCAACGACGTGATCTCCTTCGTCGCCCCCTCGGCCATCTCCACCTGGAGCTTCGACGTCATGGACTTCGTCGACCAGACCGTGGCCCGGGGCATGGCGCAGAGCAACTGGTACCTGACCAGCGTCCAGGCCGGCTTCGAGCCGTGGCAGAACGGCGCCGGGCTCGCCGTGAACTCCTTCTCCTCCACGGTCAACACCGGTGGCGGCGGTGGCCCGGGCGGCCCCGGCAACCCGGCGGCGGCCTGCCAGGTGACGTACGGGACGAACGTCTGGCAGGGTGGCTTCACCGCCGACGTGACCGTGAAGAACACCGGTTCGGCCGCGGTCGACAACTGGCGGCTCGGCTTCACGCTGCCGTCCGGACAACGGGTCACGGGCGCCTGGAACGCGACCCTGTCCGGCACCTCCGGCGCCGTCACGGCGAGCCCCGTCGCGCACAACGCGCGGATCGCCGCCGGAGGCACCCAGAGCTTCGGCTTCCAGGGCACGTACGGCGGCACCTTCGCCAAGCCGGCCGGCTTCACCCTGAACGGCACGCCCTGCTCCGTCGCCTGACCCGCGGCGCACCGACCCGCTCCGGGCTCCGCCCTGCGCCGAACGGGCGGACCCCGGAGCGTTCCACCCCGTCCCGGGCCGTCGCCCGGGGCAGCACCACCGGGCCGCCGGCGAGTCCCGTCCGGTGAACCCGTCCCACCTCGCCCCGTCCCGGGCGGTCGCACGAGAGGGCCGCCCGGAGTCCCGCTCGCCCCACCCCGCCGGAGGCCCGCTCCACCGGCCCACCGGCACCTCCCGTCCGCCGCACCTCGCCGTGTCCGGCACCGCGCACCGTCCCCCCGGCCGCACCGCGCCGGCGGCCGCCGCCGGACCACGTCTCGCCCCGCCCCTCCGGCCCGCATCCGGAAAGGCTCCGCCATGACCCCGCTCCCGCCCGAAGCCGCCGTTCCCCGCTCCGCCCGGCGGTCCACCCGCCGGCCCGCGCTCGTCGCCGCCCTGTGCGCCGCCGCGCTCGCCGTGACCGGGCTCACCGCCGCCGCCCCGCCCGAGCGGGACACCGCACGGGCCGCCGCCGCGCTGCCCTACCAGGACCCGGCCCTGCCCGTACCGCAGCGGGTCGAGGACCTGCTCGGCCGGATGACGCTCGACGACAAGCTCGGCCAGCTGACCCAGATCGAGAAGGACGCCCTGGTCCCGCGCTCCGACCTCGCCACCTACCGCATCGGCTCGGTGCTGTCCGGCGGCGACTCCACGGTCAGCCCCAACAACGCGCAGACCTGGGCCGACACGTACGACTCCCTCCAGCGCACGGCGCTGACCACGCCGCTCGGCATCCCGATGATCTACGGCATCGACGCGGTGCACGGGCACAACGCGGTGCGCGGCGCCACGGTCTTCCCGCACAACATCGGCCTCGGCGCCACCCGGGACCCGGCCCTGGTGCAGCGCGTCGGGCGCGCGGTCGCCGAGGAGGTCGCGGGCACCGGCATCGACTGGTCCTTCGCGCCCTGTCTGTGCGTGGCCCGCAACGACCGGTGGGGGCGCACCTACGAGTCGTTCGGCGAGACACCCGAACTGCCCACCGCCATGACCTCGTTCATCACCGGCCTGCAGGGCGGCACCCTGGGCGGCGATCCGGCCTCCGTGCTCGCCACCGCCAAGCACTACCTCGGCGACGGCGGCACCACCGGCGGCGTCGACCAGGGCGACACCCGGATCTCCGAGGCGGAGCTGCGGGCGGTCCACCTGCCGCCGTTCAAGGAGGCCGTCCGGCGGGGCGTGGGCTCGGTGATGCTCTCCTACAGCAGCTGGAACGGCGTCCGCTCGCACGCCCACAAGTACCTCGTCACCGACGTCCTCAAGGGCGAGTTGGGCTTCACCGGCTTCGTCGTGTCCGACTGGGCGGCGGTCGACCAGCTCGACGGGCAGAGCGGGTTCACCGGCGCCGAGATCGCCACCGCCGTCAACGCGGGCGTCGACATGGTGATGGTCCCGCACGACTACAAGAGGTTCCTGAGCCTGCTGCGCGGTGAGGTCACCGCGGGCCGGATCTCCCAGGCCCGGATCGACGACGCCAACCGGCGCATCCTGACGAAGAAATTCCAACTCGGCCTCTTCGAGCGGCCGCTGACCGACCGCTCGTACACCTCCACCGTCGGCTCGGCCGCCCACCGCACGCTCGCCCGGCAGGCGGTGCGCGCCTCGCAGGTGCTGCTGAAGAACGACGGCGGGATCCTGCCGCTGCCGAAGACCGGCAAGCTGTTCGTCGCCGGGAAGTCCGCCGACGACATCGGCAACCAGAGCGGCGGCTGGACCGTCGGCTGGCAGGGCCGCAGCGGTCCCGTCACCGAGGGCACCACCGTCCTCCAGGGCATCCGCGCCGCCGTGGCCGACCCCTCCCGGGTCACCTACGACCGCCACGGCAACGGAATCGACGGCGGGTACACGGCCGCCGTGGCCGTCGTCGGCGAGACCCCGTACGCCGAGATGCGCGGCGACCGGCCGGACGGCATGGGCCTCGACCAGGAGGACCTGCAGACCCTGGCCCGGCTGAAGGCCAGCGGGGTGCCCGTCGTGGTGGTGCTGGTCTCCGGCCGCCCGCTGGACATCGCCGACCGGCTGCCCGACTGGAAGGCCCTGCTCGCGGCCTGGCTGCCCGGCACCGAGGGGGGCGGTGTCGCGGACGTGCTGTTCGGCGATTACGCGCCGACCGGCAAGCTGCCCGTGACCTGGATGCGCAGCGCCTCCCAGCAGCCGATCAACGACGGCGACGGCAAGAGCCCGCTCTTCCCCTACGGGCACGGCCTGACCTACGGCACGAACCCCGGCCCCGATCCGGACCCCGACCCCGACCCCACCCCGGCCAAGGCCTGCACCGCCACCCACAAGCTGGTCAACTCCTGGCCGGGCGGCCACCAGGCGGAGGTCACCGTCAAGAACACCGGCACCGGCCCGATCACGGGCTGGACGGTCGACTGGGACCTGGGCGGCGCGACCGTCACCAGCCTCTGGAACGGCACCCACACGGTCGCGAACGGCCGGATCACGGTCCGCGGCACCGGCTCGGGCGGCACCCTCGCCGCCGGTGCCACCACCTCGTTCGGCTACACGGCGAACGGCACCGCGGGCACCCCCGCCCCGCGCTGCGCCCCCGCCTGACCGGACCCACGGTTCTCCCCACCGGTTGATCCCGCGGACGTCCCCACACCCGTCACCCGCACCCCCGCACCGAGGAGAGCACATGACAGACCGGACCAGACGCGCGGACACCCGCCCGCGCAGGCCGCGCCGCAAGCGGACGGCGGCCCTGGCCACCGCGCTGACCACGTTGCTGCTGGGAGCGGCCGCCCAGCTGTCCGCACCCGAGGCGTCCGCCGCCGAGGCCCATGTCGACAACCCGTTCGCGGGCGCCTCGTTCTACGTCAACCCGGACTACGCCCGCCTGGTCGACGGCTCCGTCGCCCGCACCACCGACGCGTCGCTCAAGGCCAGGATGGAGAAGGTCAAGAGCTATCCGACGGCCGTCTGGCTGGACCGCATCGCCGCCATCCACGGCGGCGAGGCCAACGCGGGCCGCAAGAGCCTCGCCGACCACCTGGACCTGGCGCTCGCGCAGAAGCAGCCCGGCCGGCCGATCGTGGCCACCTTCGTCGTCTACGACCTGCCGGGCCGCGACTGCTCCGCCCTCGCCTCCAACGGCGAACTCCCCCTCACCGCCGCCGGACTGGCCCGCTACAAGAACGAGTACATCGACGAGATCGCCGAGGTCTTCGCCGACCCCAAGTACCAGGACATCCGCATCACCACCGTCATCGAACCGGACGGCCTGCCGAACCTGGTCACCAACCTCTCCGACCCCGAGTGCGCCCAGGCCAAGAGCAGCGGCATCCAGGTCGACGCCATCCGCTACGCCCTGAACAAGCTGCACGCCGTCCCGAACGTGTACACCTACCTGGACTTCGCGCACTCCGGGTGGCTCGGCTGGGACAACAACCTCACCCAGACCACCCAGCTGTACACGGACGTCGTCAAGGGCACCGCGGCCGGCCTCGGCGGCGTCGACGGCCTGGTCACCAACGTCGCCAACTACACGCCGCTCGCCGAGCCGTTCCTCCCCGACCCGAACAAGACCGTCGGGGGCAACCAGATCAGGTCCGGCAAGTACTACGAGTGGAACCCGAACTTCGACGAGTCGGACTTCACCAAGGCCGTGCACGCCGCGCTGGTGGCCCAGGGCTGGCCCGCCTCCACCGGCATGGTCGTCGACACCTCCCGCAACGGCTGGGGCGGCAGCGCCCGCCCGACCGCCGAGAGCACGAGCACCGTCCTCGACACCTACATCAGCCAGTCCAAGGTGGACCGGCGGACCCACCGGGGCCTGTGGTGCAACGTCAACGGCGCGGGCCTCGGACAGCCGCCGCAGGCCGCTCCCGCCGGGTACCCGGACTCGCACCTCGACGCCTTCCTGTGGGTCAAGCCGCCGGGTGAGTCGGACGGCGCGAGCAAGGACATCCCGAACGACGAGGGCAAGCGCCCCGACCCCATGTGCAACCCCTCCTACACGGCGCCCAACGCGGGCGGCAACCCGACCGGCGCGATGCCGGACGCGCCGCTCGCCGGTCACTGGTTCCACGAGCAGTTCTCCATGCTCGTGCGCAACGCGCACCCGGCGGTGCCCGCCGACGGCGGCGGTGGACCCGGCCCGGACGACACCACCGCCCCCACCGCGCCGGCCGGTCTGAGGTCCACCGCGAAGACCGCCACCAGTGTCTCCCTGGCGTGGTCGGCGGCCACCGACGACGTGGGCGTCACCGGTTACGACGTGTACCGCAACGGCACCAAGGTCAACGCCTCGACGGTCACCGGCACCACCTTCACCGACACCGGGCTGGCCGCGGCCACGGCGTACAGCTACACCGTCCGGGCCCGCGACGCCGCCGGGAACGTCTCCGCCGCCTCCACCGCGCTGAGCGTCACCACCGAGGCGGGCGGCGGCGGACCCGACCCGGCCGGCGGCGTCAAGGTCACCTACAGGAACAACGACGCCTCGGCCACGGACAACGCCATCCGCCCCGGCCTGCGGATCGCCAACACCGGACAGAGCCCGGTGGCGCTGAGCGAGGTCACCGCTCGCTACTACTTCACCCGGGACGGCGGATCGCCGACCGTGAACGCGTTCTGCGACCACGCGGCCGTCGGCTGCTCCAACGTGACCCTGCGCGTGGTGCCGCTGGCCACCCCGGTCCCGGGCGCCGACGCCTACCTGGAGGTCGGCTTCCGGAGCGGCACCCTGGCCGCCGGCCAGGACACCGGCGACCTCCAGCTGCGCCTGGCCAAGGCCGACTGGTCCGCGTTCGACGAGACCGGCGACTACAGCCGTACCACCGCCGCCTCCTACGCCGAGGCACCGAGGATCCCCGCCTACCGGAGCGGCGCCCTGGCGTGGGGTGCCCCACCGGCCTGATCCGCCCGGAACCACCGGGGACACACCCAACCCCACATCCCCACAGGAGAAACGATGGCTCGAAGCACCAGACGACCACTGTCCTTACTGGCGGTCCTGGCAACCCTGCTCAGTGGGCTCGGTCTGGCCCTGATCGGCCAGAACAGCGCCCAGGCGCACGGCGTGACGATGACGCCGGGTTCGCGGACCTACCTCTGCTACCTGGACGCCAAGACGGGCACGGGCGCCCTCGACCCGACGAACCCCGCGTGCAAGGCCGCGCTCGCCGAGAGCGGCGCGAACGCCCTGTACAACTGGTTCGCCGTGCTCGACTCCAACGCGGGCGGACGCGGCCCGGGCTACGTCCCGGACGGCAAGCTGTGCAGTGCCGGCGACCGCTCCCCGTACAACTTCACCGGCTACAACGCCGCCCGCGCCGACTGGCCCCGGACGCACCTCACCTCCGGGGCGACGATCCGGATCAAGCACAGCAACTGGGCGCACCACCCGGGCGACTTCCGGGTGTACGTCTCCAAGCCCGGCTACTCGCCCACCAAGCCGCTGGGCTGGGGCGACCTGGAGCTGATCCAGACGGTCACCAACCCGCCGCAGTCCGGTTCGGTGGGCAGTGAGTCCGGCCACTACTACTGGGACCTGAAGCTGCCCTCGGGCCGCTCGGGCAACGCGATGATGTTCATCCAGTGGGTGCGCTCGGACAGCCAGGAGAACTTCTTCTCCTGCTCCGACATCGTCTTCGACGGCGGCAACGGCGAGGTGACCGGCATCCGCGGCTCGGGCGGCACGCCGGACCCGACGCCCACACCGACCCCGACGCCCACCGACCCGCACACCGGCTGCATGGCCGTGTACAAGGTGACGAACAACTGGAACGGCGGCTTCCAGGGGTCCGTCGAGGTGATGAACCACAACACCACCGCGCGTGACGGCTGGGCCGTGCGCTGGCAGCCGGGTGCCGGAACCCGGATCAGCCAGGTCTGGAACGGCAGCCTGAGCACCGGCACCGACGGCACCGTGACGGTCCGGCACGCGGACCACAACCGCACCATCCCGCCGGACGGCACCGTCACGTTCGGCTTCACCGCCACCTCCACCGGCAACAACCTGCCGGTCGGCTCGGTCACCTGCGTCAACCCGTAACACCGCGCACGGCGGCGCCGGCTCCCGCACCCGCGGGGGCCGGCGCCTCGCCGTGCCGGCGGGTCAGGCGGCGAACGCCTCGGCGGGCTCGTTCACCGGCCGCGGGGTGCCCGCCGGATCGAGCACGAACAGCGGCACGCCCAGCGCGTCGGCGCGGGCGCGCGCCTCGTCGCCGTACCCGGCCAGGGAGAAGTAGACGCAGGCCGCCGACTCGGTCATCGCGGTCAGCCACAGGCACTCCACGTCCCGGGCGTCCGCCGGGCGCACCGTCGGATCCACCCGGGCCAGCACGCCCGGGGCGGCGAGCCCGACGCCGGAGGGCGGGCGCCGCCCGGCGCGCCGCACGTCCCGGTGGCCGAGCCAGCGCAGGTAGAGGGCCGCGGCGGTGACGGCGTCACGGGCGGTGCGGATGGCCACCGGCCGGAAGGCGGGGCGCACCGGACGCGGCGGGGCGTCGCGCGCGCCCGCCACCGGCAGGCACAGCACCGTGCCGCAGGAACAGCCCAGTTCGGGGCGCGGCCACGCGGAGGGACGGGCGCAGGCCGCGCAGTGCACGGTCACCCACTCCTCGTCCCAGGAGCGGTGGGTGACGGCGGACGGTCGCCCGCGCGGATCGAGCGGCGGCGCGACGGGCGCTCCGCAGGCGCACGGATAGGACGGCACGGCGAACAGATGGGCGCGCCCACAGGCCGGACAGCGCACCGGCACGCTCTCGGACATGCCCCCCATCGTCCACCCGCGGGCCCGCGCCTGTCCGCTGCTCGGCCCATCGCCCCGGACCTCTCTTGACGGCGTCACGGCACCCCCCTACATTGTTTCCACTTAGTAGAAACTAGTTTCCGCAATACGGAAGGTGCTCACGGCGGGGCGCGACGGGAGTGCGTATCCGACAGCCGAACCAGGAGTAGTTCCATGGCTCGTATGACCGCTGCCCGCGCGGCAGTCGAGATTCTCAGGCGTGAGGGCGTCACCGACGCGTTCGGTGTGCCGGGCGCGGCGATCAACCCCTTCTACGCGGCGCTCAAGGCCTCCGGGGGCATCGCCCACACCCTCGCCCGGCACGTCGAGGGCGCCTCGCACATGGCCGAGGGCTACACCCGGACCCACCCCGGCAACATCGGCGTCTGCATCGGCACCTCCGGCCCGGCCGGCACCGACATGATCACCGGTCTGTACTCGGCGACCGGAGACTCCATCCCGATCCTGTGCATCACCGGCCAGGCCCCGACCGCCGTGATCCACAAGGAGGACTTCCAGGCCGTCGACATCGCCTCGATCGCCAAACCGGTCACCAAGATGGCCGTGACCGTGCTGGAGGCCGCGCAGGTCCCGGGCGCCTTCCAGCAGGCGTTCCACCTGATGCGCTCCGGCCGCCCGGGCCCGGTCCTCATCGACCTGCCGATCGACGTGCAGCTGACGGAGATCGAGTTCGACCCGGAGACGTACGAGCCGCTGCCGGTCTACAAGCCCGCCGCGACCCGCGCCCAGGTCGAGAAGGCCATCGGGATGCTGAACGCCGCGGAGCGGCCGCTGATCGTCGCCGGCGGCGGCGTCATCAACGCCGACGCCTGCGAACTGCTCGTCGAGTTCGCCGAGTTGACCGGCACGCCGGTCGTGCCCACGCTCATGGGCTGGGGCGTCCTGCCCGACGACCACGAACTGAACGCCGGCATGGTCGGCCTGCAGACCTCGCACCGCTACGGCAACGCGACCTTCCTGGAGTCCGACTTCGTCCTCGGCATCGGCAACCGCTGGGCCAACCGCCACACCGGCAGGCTGGACGTCTACACCGCCGGACGGAAGTTCGTCCACGTCGACGTCGAACCGACCCAGATCGGCAGGATCTTCGCCCCCGACTACGGCATCGCCTCCGACGCCAAGGCGGCCCTCGAACTGTTCGTCGAGGTGGCGCGCGAACTGAAGGCGGCCGGCCGGCTGCCCGACCGCTCCGCCTGGGCCGCGTCCGCGCAGGAGAGGAAGGCCACGCTCCAGCGCCGCACCCACTTCGACGACATCCCGATCAAACCGCAGCGCGTCTACGAGGAGATGAACAAGGCCTTCGGTCCGGAGACCCGGTACGTCTCCACCATCGGACTCTCGCAGATCGCCGGCGCCCAGATGCTGCACGTCTACCGGCCCCGCCACTGGATCAACTGCGGCCAGGCCGGCCCGCTCGGCTGGACGGTCCCGGCCGCGCTCGGCGTGGCCAAGGCCGACCCGGAGGCGTCCGTCGTCGCGCTCTCCGGCGACTACGACTTCCAGTTCATGATCGAGGAACTGGCCGTCGGCGCGCAGCACCGGATCCCGTACGTCCACGTCCTCGTGAACAACGCCTATCTCGGGCTGATCCGCCAGGCGCAGCGGGCCTTCGACATCGACTTCCAGGTCAAGCTGGAGTTCGAGAACGTCAACGCGCCCGAACTCGGCGTCTACGGCGTCGACCACGTCAAGGTCGCCGAGGGCCTCGGCTGCAAGGCGATCCGGGTGACCGACCCGGCCGAGCTGGGCGCCGCCTTCGAGCAGGCCAAGAAGCTCGCCGCGCAGTTCCGGGTCCCGGTCGTCGTCGAGGCGATCCTGGAGCGGGTCACCAACATCTCCATGTCCACGACGAACGACATCGGCAACGTCGTGGAGTTCGAGGAGATCGCCACCGAGCCGGGCCACGCGCCCACCGCCGTCAAGACGCTGAAGGTCTGACACCCAAGGGCCAGGGGCGGTCCGTCCGTGTGGACGGGCCGCCCCTCACGCGTGCGCGGACGCGAGGATCCCCCCGGCTCCCGCACCGCCGCCCGTGCCACGCGGCGAGTGCTTGAGGAGGGACGTGCCGCCCACCTCGGCGCGGTGGACCAGGCCCGTGCGCAGGGCGAACCGCGGCACCGGCAGGCGCAGGGCAGGCTCGCCGTGCAGGGCGACGGCCGGCAGCCGGTCGTGGTGGCCCAGGCCGTGTCTGCTCGCCGGCAGCGGACGGGTGTGCCGCAGCAGGCCCGCCTCGGCGAGCCGGATCCGGGTCAGCGCGACGGCCGACCGGACGCCGGGGTCCTTGACCAGGGCTCTCGGACCGGTGGGTACCCGCGGGGACGTGTGCACGGCCCGCGCCGGCGGCTCCGCAGGTGCAGGTCCACCACGGCGACGGTGACGGCGGCCCGCGGGCCGCCCCCCAGCGGTGCGATCTCGTGCGGCTCCAGCCGGGCCGCCGCCCCGTCGCTCATGGCCTCACCCCCGTACCGGGCCCGCCGCCCCCGTGCCGGCGGGCCCGTGTGACGAGAATGTGCCCGGCCCCGGGGGCGGTTGAAGCCCCCGGGGCCGGGTTCAGAGGTTCATTTGAGGGTTCCGTACGGCAGGTACGACCGGTGCCGTACGCGCTCAGGTGCCGTGGTGCTCCGAGAGCCCGGGCCGGTCGTCCGGCCCGCCGCCCCGCAGGTGTGCGCGCAGGGAGGAGGGCTGGCCGTCCGGCGGCGCGAGGCTGGGCGCGACAGGACGTTCGCGCCGCCGGACGGGGTCGGGGGGCAGGGGGAGCGTGCTGGGACCGCGGCGGGTGCGACGGGGCCCGGAGCGGGCTTCCCTCAGGTCGAGAAGCCGGTTCCGGCCCCTTCACCACCGCACTGGCTCACACACCGCCGCGGTCCGCGCCCTGACCGTGTCCGTGCCCGGGGCGGCCACCCCTCATCCGGGCCGCCGCGGGCGGTCGGACACGGTCAGGGAGTCTCAGTCCTCGCGCAGGGCGCGGACGGCCTCCTCCACGCGCCGGCCGTACTCCGGGTCGGCGGCGTGGAAGTGCGCGAGGTTCCTCTCGATCACGTCGTCGCGGGAGACCCGGGACAGGCCGCCGGCGATGTTCGCGACCAGGCGGGACCGCTCCTCGGCGGACATCAGCCGGTACAGCTCGCCCGCCTGGAAGAAGTCGTCGTCCTTGGTGTGCGAGGGCGCCGGGTGGGTGCCGGTGTGGCCGTGCACCGCGAGCGGCGCCGAGAGCGGGCGGCCGGTCTCGACCGGGCCGTCGTAGGAGTTCGGCTCGTAGTTCCTGGCGTACCGGCCCTGCGGGTTGGACGCCATCAGGCCGTCCCGGCCGTAGTTCTCGGCGCTCGTGGCCCGGGGCGCGTTGACGGCCAGCTGCGTGTGGTTGACGCCCAGGCGGTAGCGGTGGGCGTCCGCGTAGGCGAACAGGCGGCCCTGGAGCATCTTGTCGGGCGAGGGACCGATGCCCGGCACGAAGTTGTTCGGGGAGAACGCGGCCTGCTCGACCTCGGCGAAGACGTTGTCCGGGTTGCGGTCGAGGACCAGCCGGCCCACGCGCCGCAGCGGGTAGTCGCCGTGCGGCCAGACCTTCGTCAGGTCGAACGGGTTGAAGCGGTAGTCGGCCGCCTCGGCCGCCGGCATCAGCTGCACGTACAGCGTCCAGGACGGGTGCACACCCCGCTCGATGGCCTGGAGCAGGTCCGTCTGGTGGGAGTTGGGGTCCTTGCCCGCGAGTTCGGCGGCCTGCTCGCTGCTCAGACAGCGGATGCCCTGGTTCGTCTTGAAGTGGTACTTGACGAAGAAGGCCTCGCCCCGGGCGTTGGTCCACTGGTAGGTGTGGGAACCGTAGCCGTTCATGTGCCGGTACGAGGCAGGGATGCCGCGGTCGCCCATCAGCCAGGTCACCTGGTGCGTGGCCTCGGGGGAGTGGCCCCAGAAGTCCCAGACGTTGTCCGGCTCCTGACGGCCCGTGAACGGGTCGCGCTTCTGCGAGTGGATGAAGTCCGGGAACTTGATCGGGTCCTTGATGAAGAAGACCGGGGTGTTGTTCCCGACGAGGTCGTAATTGCCCTCGGACGTGTAGAACTTCACCGCGAAGCCGCGGGGGTCGCGCACGGCGTCCGCGCCGCCGAGGCTGTCGGCCACCGTCGAGAAGCGCAGGAAGACCTCCGTGCGCCTGCCGACCTCGCCGAGGAAGTGGGCGTGGGTGAACTCCGTGACGTCGTCGGTCACCTCGAAGTGGCCGTACGCGCCCGAGCCGCGGGCGTGCACCACGCGCTCGGGGATGCGCTCGCGGTTGAAGCGCGCGAGCTTCTCCAGCAGGTGCTGGTCCTGGAGCAGGAGCGGGCCGCCGACGCCGGCGGTGGCGGAGTTCTGGTTGTCGGCGACGGGGGCGCCGGACTCGGTGGTGAGCACGCGCTGCGACATCGTGACCTTCCGTACGGGAGAGCAGCGGAAATATGTTTCCGCTTTGTGGAGCCTAGGGTCGGGGCGATCGGAGCGTCAACAGTTTGTTGAAGCAGTGGGCATGGGTGGACCGGGCGGTGCCGCCCCTTTGGGCGCGACAGGACAGGTGTCAGCGGCGGCACCGCCCGGAGCGGGGGGACCCTCGGAGGGCGAGCGTCAGACCTGCGCGCCGGAGAGCCGCTCCACGGCCCGCAGCAGGGCCGAGTGGTCCAGGCCGCCGTCACCCTGGGCGCGCAGCGAGGCGACCAGTTGGGCGACCACGGCGCCGACGGGCAGGGCCGCGCCGACGGTGCGGGCGGCGTCCGTGACGATGCCCATGTCCTTGTGGTGCAGGTCGATCCGGAAGCCCGGCTTGAAGTCGCGGGCGAGGAAGTTGTCCTTCTTGCGGGTCAGTACGGTCGAGCCGGCCAGGCCGCCGTTCAGCACGTCCAGGGCGGCCTTCAGGTCCACGCCCGACTTCTCCAGGAAGACCACGGCCTCGGCGCACGCCTGGATGTTCACGGCGACGATCAGCTGGTTGGCGGCCTTCACCGTCTGTCCCGAACCGTGCGGACCGCACAGCACGATGGTCCTGCCCAGTGCCTCGAAGATCGGCTTCGCCTGGTCGAAGTCGGCCTGCTCGCCGCCCACCATGATGGACAGCACGGCCTCGATCGCCCCGGCCTCACCGCCGGAGACCGGCGCGTCGAGCACGCGGATGCCCTTGTCCCTCGCCGCCTTCGCCAGGTCGGCCGAGGTCTGGGGCGTGATCGAGGACATGTCGATCAGCAGCGCGCCGGACCGCGCGTTCTCCAGGATGCCGTCGGGGCCGTAGGCGATGGCCTCGACCTGCGGGGAGGCGGGAACCATCGTGATGACGACGTCGGCGTCCCGCACGGCCTCGGCGATCGAACCCGCGGCCGTGCCGCCGGCGGCGGCCAGGCGGTCCAGCTTGTCCTGCTCCAGCGTGTAACCGGTGACCTGGTAACCCGCCTTGATCAGGTTCTCGGACATGGGGGAGCCCATGATGCCGAGACCGATCCAAGCGATCTTGGGAAGAGAGCTGCTCATGATGGGGATGCCTTTCGGTGCAGGGATCAGCGGGGCAGCCAGTCGAAGGCCTCGGCGCTCGGACGGTCGCCCGGCTTGTACTCGAGGCCCACCCAGCCGTCGTATCCCGCCTTCTTCAGCTGGTCGAGGAGCTCCTCCAGGGGGAGCGAACCGGTGCCGGGCGCGCCGCGGCCCGGGTTGTCGGCGATCTGCACGTGGCCGGTCTTCGGCGCGAAGCGCTCGATCACCGCCGGCAGGTCCTCGCCGTTCATGGACAGGTGGTAGAGGTCCATGAGGAAGCGCGCGTTGCCCAGCCCGGTGGCGTCGTTGACCTTGTCGACGACCTCGACGGCGGCGGGTGCGGACACCAGCGGGTACAGCGGCGACTCCGGCTGGTTGAGCGCCTCGACCAGCAGCACCGCGCCGATCCGGTCGGCGGCGCGGGCCGCCAGGACCAGGTTCTGAAGGGCGAGCGCGTCCTGCTCGGCCGGGTCCACGCCCTCGACGCGGTTGCCGTAGAGGGCGTTGAGGGCCGTGCAGCCGAGCGAGGCGGCGAAGCCGGCGGCCACGTCGACGTTGGCGCGGAACCGCTCCGACTCCGCGCCCGGGACCGACAGGGCGCCGCGGTCCGGGCCGGGCAGCTGCCCGGCGTAGAAGTTCAGGCCGGTGAGCCGGACGCCCGCGTCCTCGATCGCCCGCCGCAGGGCGTCGAGCTCGGACTGCTCGGGTGTGGGGGTGCCGGTCCAGGGCCACCACAGCTCGACCGCGGTGAAGCCGGCGGCGGCGGCCGCCGCGGGGCGCTCCAGGAGCGGGAGTTCCGTGAAGAGGATCGACAGGTTGACGTTGAAGCGCTGGTCTGCGAATCCCATCGGGGCGGCGCTCCCTTCCTTGTCTCCGTAATGCTTTCCGTATTGCGGAATAAGCTTTCTGCTTAACGGAAGACTGCCCGGGTGGCGGGAGGACTGTCAAGAGGGGCTGCCGGAAAGTCCGCACCGCGCGTTAGGTTGAGCGCGTGCGACTGAGAGTGGAGTTCACGACCGAGCCCTTCGACCTGGACGAGGCCCCCGCGCACGCGGTGGTGGCCCGCGAGGTGGTGGAGGCCGCCGACCTGGACGCCGTGGACGTGGGTCCGTTCGGCAACACCGCGGAGGGCGGCGCCGACGCGGTGCTCGGCGCCGTGGACGCCCTGCTCCGCAAGGCCCTGGCGGCCGGCGCCACCCGGGTCTCCCTCCAGGTCAACGTGATCGACGGGGACGCCGCGTGAGCGGCGCGGGGGACGAGCCGTTCATCGCGGCCGTCAAGCCCCTGGTCGACGCCATGGGCGGCGAGATGGTGCCGCCCGACGAGGCGGGCCCCGACGACGTCGTGCTGACCTGGGAGGGCCGCGAGGCCGTCGCCGTACGGCTGCCGCAGCTCGCCGACTCCCTCGACCACATCCTGGCCGCCATGGAGCGCCGCAAGGGCATGCCCCTGGCCGACCTGGACCGCAAGGCCAAGCAGGAGGTGGTGCGCATACTGGAGGCGCGCGGCGCCTTCTCCGTACGGCACGGCGTGGAGACCGTGGCGAGCGCCCTCGGCGTCAGCCGCTTCACCGTCTACAACTACCTCAACCGCGAGAAGGGGTCCTGACCGGCTCCTTCCGGCCCGCCCCGGCCGCTGCGCCGCCCTTCCGGTTTCCGTGCCGTTTCCCCGGCGCGAATTTTCAACAAACTGTTGACGGGTTGTCGCGGGAGGGCGTTAGCTATCGGCACGCCCGTTCAGCACGACGGCCGCATCCGGCCACGGAGGCTCCCGTGACTTCGACTTCCACGCCGCCGGGCCTGGCCCGGTTCAACACCCTGGAGGAGCACGCGGCCCGCACCGCGCTCCACGAGGCGTGCGCCTCCACGGCGTGGGCGAAACGCCTGCTCGCCGCCCGCCCCTACGCCACCCCCGAGGACCTGTACGCCGCGAGCGACGCCGCCACGGCGGACCTGACCGCCCCGGACCTCGACGAGGCGATGGCCGGCCACCCGCCCATCGGCCGCCCCAAGCCGGGCGACCCCACCTCGGCCCGCGAACAGCGCGGCATGGCCGGCGCCTCCGACGAGCTCAAGGCGGAGATGCTGGAACTGAACCTCGCCTACCAGGAGAGGTTCGGCCACGTCTTCCTGATCTGCGCCACCGGCCGCACCGGCGAGCAGATGCGCGACGCCCTCCGGGAGCGGATCGGCAACACGCCGGAGCGGGAGCGGGAGATCGTCCGCACCGAACTGGGGAAGATCAACCGCATCCGTCTGGCCCGACTCGTCGAAGAGGACTGACCGCACCATGAGCACCTCCGCCACCGCGTCCGTGTCCACGCACATCCTGGACACCAGCGCCGGCCGCCCGGCCGAGGGCGTCGCCGTCCATCTCTCCGCCCGCCCCGGGCGCGCGGCTGGCTGGCAGGCGCTCGGCGGCTCCGCGACCGACGCGGACGGCCGGTGCAAGGACCTCCCGGCCCTGCCGGAGGGCACCACCCACGTACGGCTCGACTTCGCGGTCGAGCCGTACTTCGAACAATCCGCGAAGAAGCAAGCCGATGCGCAGCAGGACGCCCCCGCGAATCGGGACAGCGGCGCCGCGGTGTTCTTCCCGGAGGTGGCGATCACCTTCGCCGTCGTCCCGGGCGAGCACTACCACGTACCGCTGCTGCTCAACCCGTTCGGCTACTCCGTATACCGAGGGAGCTAGCTACATGACCGTCAATTCCCGCCCCGGCCGCCCGGTCCTGCTGGGACAGAACCAGTACGGCAAGGCCGAGAACCGAGTCGTGAGGATCACGCGGGACGGCGCCACCCACCACATCAAGGACCTGAACGTGTCCGTGGCGCTGAGCGGCGACATGGACGAGGTCCACTACTCCGGCTCGAACGCCAACGTCCTGCCGACCGACACCACCAAGAACACGGTGTACGCCTTCGCCAAGGAACACGGCATCGAGTCCGCCGAGCAGTTCGGCATCCACCTCGCCCGGCACTTCGTCACCAGCCAGGAGCCGATCCACCGGGCCCGCATCCGCATCGAGGAGTACGCCTGGGAGCGGATCGAGGCCTCCGACGCCACCTCGCAGTTCATCGGCGCCGACGAGGTCAAGCACTCCTTCGTCCGCAAGGGCCAGGAGACCCGGCTCACCCAGGTCACCTACGACGGCGAGAAGTGGGAGGTGATCTCGGGCCTGAAGGACCTGGTCGTGATGAACTCGACCAACTCCGAGTTCTGGGGCTACGTCAAGGACAAGTACACGACCCTGAAGGAGGCCTACGACCGCATCCTGGCCACCGAGGTGTCGGGCCGCTGGCGGTTCAACTGGACCGACGACGACGAGCGCATGCCCCACTGGGAGAAGTCCTACGAGCAGGTGAGGAAGCACATGCTCCAGGCCTTCGCCGAGACGTACTCCCTCTCACTCCAGCAGACGCTGTACCAGATGGGCGCGCGGATCATCAACCACCGCAGCGAGATCGACGAGGTCCGCTTCTCGCTGCCGAACAAGCACCACTTCCTGGTCGACCTGGAGCCGTTCGGACTGAAGAACGACAACGAGGTCTACTACGCCGCCGACCGCCCCTACGGGCTGATCGAGGCGACGATCCTGCGGGACGGCTGCGAGCCGCGCATCCCGGTGGATCTCACCAACCTCTGACGTTCCCTCTTTCGGCACCCGCGGCCGGGGGAACCCCTCTCCCGGCCACGGCACTCAAAACTCCCGGGGTCCTGCCGTGCCCTCTCCACATCAGCGCAAAGGACGAACCATGGCAGCAGACCGGCGCATCGTCATCGAGAACTGCGCGATCGCGACCGTCGACACCCACGACACCGAGTACGCCTCCGGACACGTCGTCATCGCCGGCAACCGCATCGAGTCCCTCGGCGCGGGCCCCGCCCCCGAGGGCCTCCAGGACGTGGCCCGCCGCATCGACGCCTCCGGCCACCTCGTGACCCCCGGCCTGGTCAACACGCACCACCACTTCTACCAGTGGATCACCCGCGGCCTGGCCACGGACCACAACCTCTTCGACTGGCTCGTGGCGCTCTACCCCACCTGGGCGCGCATCGACGAGCCGATGGTCCGCGCGGCGGCCCAGGGCTCGCTCGCGATGATGGCCCGCGGCGGCGTCACCACCGCCATGGACCACCACTACGTCTTCCCGCGGGGCTCCGGCGACCTCGCCGGCGCGATCATCGGGGCCGCCCGCGACATGGGCGTCCGCTTCACCCTCGCCCGCGGCTCCATGGACCGCAGCGAGAAGGACGGCGGCCTGCCCCCGGACTTCGCGGTCGAGACCCTCGACGGCGCGCTGGCCGCCACCGAGGAGACCGTGCGGCAGCACCACGACTCCTCCTTCGACGCCATGACCCAGGTCGCGGTAGCGCCCTGCTCCCCCTTCTCCGTCTCCACCGAGCTGCTGCGCGACGGCGCCCAACTGGCCCGCCGGCTCGGCGTCCGGCTGCACACCCACGGCTCGGAGACCGTCGAGGAGGAGAAGTTCTGCCACGAGCTGTTCGGCATGGGCCCGACCGACTACTTCGAGTCCACCGGCTGGCTCGGCGAGGACGTGTGGATGGCGCACTGCGTCCACATGAACGACTCCGACATCGCCGCCTTCGCCCGCACCCGGACCGGCGTCGCGCACTGCCCCTCCTCCAACGCCCGCCTCGCGGCCGGCATCGCCCGCGTCCCCGACATGCTCGCCGCCGGCGTCCCGGTCGGCCTGGGCGTCGACGGCACCGCCTCCAACGAGTCCGGCGAACTCCACACCGAGCTGCGCAACGCCCTCCTCATCAACCGCCTCGGCGGCCACAGGGAGGCCGCGCTCAACGCCCGCCAGGCGCTGCGCCTGGGCACCTTCGGCGGAGCCCAGGTCCTCGGCCGGGCGGCGGAGATCGGCTCCCTGGAGCCCGGCAAGCTCGCCGACCTGGTGCTGTGGCGGATGGACACCCTCGCCCACGCCTCCATCGCCGACCCGGTGACCGCCCTGGTCTTCGGCGCGGCGGCCCCGGTCACCGCCTCGTTCGTGGGCGGCCGGCAGATCGTCGAGGACGGGCGCCTGCTGACCGTCGACGAGGACGCCGTCGCCCGCGCCACGCGCGACGAGGCCCGGCGCCTGGCGCGGATCGCCGCGCGGGCCTGACCACCCGGATACTCCGGCCGGGAGGGACGGCTCCCGGCCGGCGGCCGTGGACCCGAGCGGGGTCCACGGCGGTCGTCTCCGGAGGCGTGCGCCCACGCGAGCGCCTCCGGAGACGGTCACCACCGTCCGCCGGTCCCTCCCCCAAGCTCTCGGCTTCGCTCGAGCAGGGAGGTACCCCCATGACCACCCGCACCACCTCCTTGACACCCACGGCCGCCGCTCGGCGCTGCCGTGTAACCGACCGGAGGGACGCCTGCCGTGGCCGACCACCCCGTTGACGAGAAACTCCCCGCGCTCAAGATGGCGACGACCGGCCTGCAGCACGTGGCCGCCATGTACGCCGGAGTCGTCGCCCCACCCCTGATCGTCGGCGCGGCCATCGGCCTCTCCGCCACCGACCTGACCTTCCTCACCGGCGCCTGCCTGTTCACCGCGGGCCTGGCCACCTTCCTGCAGACCCTCGGCATCTGGAAGATCGGCGCCCGGCTGCCGTTCGTCAACGGCGTCACCTTCGCCGGTGTCGCCCCGATGACCGCGATCGTCGCCTCCACCGAGGACAAGTCCGACGCCCTGCCGGTCATCTTCGGCGCGGTCATCGTCGCCGGACTCCTGGGCTTCCTCGCGGCCCCCGTCTTCTGCAAGGCGATCCGCTTCTTCCCGCCGGTCGTCACCGGATCCGTGATCACCCTGATCGGCGTATCGCTGCTGCCCGTCGCCTTCGGCTGGGCGCAGGGACCGAACCCGGCCGCCGACGACTTCGGCTCGGCGACCAACCTGGGCCTGGCGGGCGCGACCCTGCTGATCGTGCTGCTGCTGCGCCGGTTCACCCGGGGCTTCGTCAAGCAGATCGCGGTCCTGCTCGGCCTGGTCGCCGGCACCCTGATCGCGATCCCGCTGGGCGTCACGGACTTCGGGCCGGTCGCGGACGCGGACGTCGTCGGCTTCCCCACCCCCTTCCACTTCGGCGCCCCCCAGTTCCAGCTCGCCGCGATCATCTCGATGTGTGTGGTGATGGTGGTGTCGATGACCGAGTCGACCGCCGACATGCTGGCCCTCGGTGAGATCGTCGACCGCCCGGCCGACGAGAGGACCATCGCCGCCGGCCTGCGCGCCGACACCCTCGGCTCGGCGATCAGCCCCCTGTTCAACGGCTTCATGTGCAGCGCCTTCGCGCAGAACATCGGCCTGGTCGCCATGACGAAGATCCGCAGCCGGTACGTCGTCGCCGCGGGCGGCGGCTTCCTGGTGCTGATGGGCCTGTGCCCGATGGCCGCCTCGCTGATCGCCGTCGTACCTCGCCCGGTGCTCGGCGGGGCGGGCGTGGTCCTGTTCGGCTCGGTCGCGGCCAGCGGCATCCAGACCCTGGTCCGGGCCGGCCTGGACAAGGACAACAACATCCTGATCGTCGCCGTCTCCCTGGCCGTCGGCATCATCCCCATCACGGCGCCGGAGTTCTACCACGCCTTCCCCGAGACGGCCCGGATCGTCCTGGACTCCGGCATCTCGACCGGCTGCGTGGCGGCGGTGCTGCTGAACCTGGTCTTCAACCACCTCGGCGGAAGCGCCCGCGACGCCCACGACGTGACCCATCCGATGGAGGCGGGCGAGGAGCTGACGGGCGCGCCCAAGGCACCGGCCGCCTCCTGACCCGGACGCGGTGCCCCGGCCCTCCCTGGGCGCCGTGCACTCCTCCGCCCCGGCCGGCGCTCACCGGCCGGGGGCCGTGCCGTGTCACACCGTGAGTTTCACGGCCTCCAGCCAGACGTCGTTGTCCAGGGTGCCGCCGAAGGTGAAGTCGGGGCGGGGCTTGCTGCACACCCGCCCGCCCCAGTCCCGCCCGCGCAGGCGCACGGTGTTGCAGATCTCGCCGCTGCCGACGTTCATGGCGAAGCCCAGCATGTTCGGGGCGTTCCGTCGCGCGCTGCCGATGGTGAAGTTCTTCCCGTCGCCGGTGACGGCCGTCCAGCTCGGCTGCCACTCGCCGCGGCCGTCCACCGGCTTCGCCGCGTGCCGGAAGGCGTTCGCGGCCGATCCGCCGACGCCGTGCACCGCGATGTTGAGGGCCTTGATGGGCCGGTTCTGGCCCGAGGTGCCGGCGATCGTGCCGTCGCACACCGGTTTCTGCCAGCCCTGCCCGGAGACGTACGCGCGGTAGCAGATGTGCCGTCCGGAGGGGTCGCCCGCGGCGAGCCGTTTCACGGCGGTGGCCGCGGTGTCCTGCGGGGGCTTGGCGGTGACGGTGGTGGTGGCCGCCGGGGGCCTGGCCGTGATGGTGACGGTGACCCGGCCGGACCCCTTCGTCCGCGACGTGCCCGTCGGCTCCGGCTTCTTCCTGTCCGCGTCCTCGCCCTTGCCGGTGGCCGACGGGGAGGCGGACGCCGAGACGGACGGGGGCGGGATCGGGAGGGAGGACGGCTTCAGGGCCGAACTCGCGGCCGAGGGCGAGCCGCCCGTGCGCGCGGCGGTCTTCTCCCGGCTCCCGCCGTCACCGGAACCGCCACTGCCCAGGATCACCAGCGGTACGACGACCAGGGCGGCCACGCCGAGCGCCACGGGCCCGACCACCAGGGGCCTGCCGAGCAGTCCGGGTCCTTCGAACTCGTCGTCCGACTGGCGCGAGCCGGGCTTGCGGGCGGGCGCGGGTGCGGGCGGCGGTACACGGGAGGCGACGGGTGTCCCCTCGGGTCCGGGCAGCGCGTACGACGCCTCGTCGACGTCGAGGGGGCCGCCCCCGTGACCCGGCGCGGGAACGTGGCGCCTGGTGCCGGACTCCGCCCCGGCCCCCGCCCCGGCGGCGGGCCCGACCTCGTCGGGGGGCGGTTCCGGGACCTCCTGCAGTTGTTCGCGCAGCGAGCTGGAGCCGTCCGGGAGGACCTCCACGTACGCCACGTACCCCGCGGCCGGGTCCGAGATCGCCGCCGTGACGGCGCTGCCGCGGTCGCTCGCGCGGGCGTGCAGCAGGTCGAGGATCGCGGCGTCGACCGTCGTTCCCTCCGCCACCGGCACCGGTGCACCGTCGACGGCGGCGGATCCGTCACCGGAGATGACCACCGTGATGTCCGCGAAGGGTTCCGACGACCCCGCGGGCGCGTCGGGTTGGCCTGCGGTGACCGGCTCGTCCGCTTCCTCGTGTCCCGGGCTCATCGGCGTTCCTCTCTGACGTGCCCGGCCGATCGCACGGCCGGGGCGGTATCGGCGTTGCCCGCGTACCGCAACGGGCCCCGGCCGCAAAGGGTTCAACCCGCGGGCGACAAGCGGGATGACCGGCACGTCGGCGGTGACTTGTGACGGAACGGCATGTTCCGCTGAACCGCCCTGGCCGGGGCGAGTCCGCACTAGAGTCCGAACGTGGACTACGTGAATACCTTCCGTTTCGCTCTGCTGGGGCCGGTCCGGGCATGGCGCGGGGAACGGGAACTGGACCTCGGCTCGCCGCAGCAGAGGGTCGTGCTGGCGGCACTGCTCTTACGCCGTGGACGCCCCCTGCCGCTCGGCGAACTCATCGACGCCGTCTGGGGCCAGGAGCCACCCGCCGCCGCCGTGTCCGTCCTGCGGACCTACGTGTCGCGTCTGCGCAAGGTGCTGGAACCCGACCGCGGCCCGGCGCAGCGGCCCCGGACGCTCGTCTCCGTCGGCGACGGCTACCTGCTGAACGTGCCCGACGACAGCCTGGACCTCGCCGTCTTCCAGCGCCGGGTCGCGCAGGCCAAGCAGGCGCGCGCCGCGGGTGACGTCTCCGGCGCCGCGGACCTGCTGCGCGCCGCGCTCGACGGCTGGTGCGGTACCGCCCTGTCCGGACTCCCCGGCCCGCTGCCCGAGACGGTGTGCTCCTGGCTCGACGAGGAGTGGCTGACCGCGCTGGAGGCACGGCTGGACGCCGACCTCGCGCTCGGACGCCACCACGAGGTCATCGCGGAACTGCTGTCCCTCACCGCCGGGCACCCCCTGCGCGAGGAACTGTGCCGCCTGCTGATGCTCGCCCTGTACCGGTCGGGCCGGCAGGCCGAGGCCCTGGCCGCGTACCGGGGCGCACGTGCCGCCCTGGTGGCGGAGCTGGGCGTCGAGCCCGGCGCGTCCCTGCGGGAACTGCACGACCGCATCCTGGCCGCCGACCCCGCCCTCATGCCGCACCGGGCGCCGAGCCCGGCTCCGGCCGCGTCCACCCGGTCCCGGCCGGGCACGCCGGACGCACTCCCCGGCACCGCACCGGCGCCCGACGGGCAGGGGGACGCGACGGCCGGCGACGGCACGGCCCCGGACGGCACAGCCCTGGACGGCACGGCCTCGGACGCCGCAGCGCCGCACAGCGGAGACCGTCCCGGCCCGGCCGACCCGTACGAACCCCGGTTCCAGCCGGCCCGCCCCGCGCAACTTCCCGCCGACCTGCCCACGTTCGCCGGACGCGCCAGTGAACTCGACCGCGTCGGCGAGCTGTTGCCCCGCGACGGCAGCCCGCCGTCGACCGTGGTGATCAGCGCGATCGGCGGAATGGGCGGCATCGGCAAGTCGACCCTGGCCGTGCACTGGGCGCACCGCATCGCCGACCGCTTCCCCGGCGGTCAGCTCTACGTCAACCTGCGCGGCTTCGACCCGACCGGCTCCACCGTGACGCCCGACGAGGCCGTGCGCGGCTTCCTCGACGCGCTCGGGGTCCCGCCGATGCGCATACCCGCCGGTCTCGACGCGCAGGTCGCGCTGTACCGCAGCCTGCTCGCGCGCCGCAGGGTGCTCGTCCTGCTCGACAACGCCCGCGACGCCGAACAGGTGCGCCCGCTGCTGCCCGGCTCCCCGGGCTGTCTGGTCATCATCACCAGCCGCAACCGGCTCACCGGCCTGGTCGCCGGCGAGGGGGCGCACCCCCTGACGCTGGACCAGCTGACCCGGGCCGAGGCACACGACCTGCTGGCCCTGCGCCTGGGCACCGGACGGCTGGCCGCGGAGCCGCAGGCGGCGGAGGAGATCATCACGCGGTGCGGCCGCCTGCCGCTGGCCCTCGCCATCGTCGCCGCCCACGCCCGCGCCCACCCCGGCTTCCCGCTCAGCGCCATCGCCGACGAGGTGAACGACAGCCACGGCAGCCTGGACGCCTTCGCCGGCGGCGACGACATCACCACCGACGTACGGGCCGTCTTCTCCTGGTCCTACAAGGCGGTGTCCGCCCCGGCCGCGCGCCTGTTCCGGCTGCTGGGCCTGCACGCCGGGCCGGACATCTCCGCGCCCGCCGCGGCCGCCCTCGCCGGTCTCGCCCCGCGCGAGGTGCGCGGGCCGCTCGCCGAACTGACCCGGGCCCACCTGCTGACCGAGCACTTCCCGGGGCGCTACACCCTGCACGACCTGCTGCGCGTGTACGCCGCGGAACGCCTGCACGCCGAGGAGGCCCGGCAGGAGCGGGACGTCGCCCTCGGGCGGTTGCTGACCTGGTACCTGCACACCGCCGACGCGGCCTATCCGCACATCACCCCCCACCGCCGCCGCATCCCGCTGGAGCCGGGGCCGCGGCACTGCCGGCCCCTGGAGTTCACCACGCACGAACGGGCCCTGGACTGGTGCGAGACCGAGCGGTCCAACCTGATCGCCGCGGTGCACCAGGCCGCCCGGTCCGGGCAGACGGGCATCGCGTGGCGCCTGCCCGCCGTCCTGTGGGGGTTCTTCTACCTCCGCAGCCACGTGCACGACTGGCTGGACACCGCGCGCACCGGTCTGGCCGCCGCCCGGGAGGCCGGGGACCGGGAGGGGGAGACCCAGGGCCTGTCCGACACGGCCGCCGCGCTGCGCAACGCGGGCCGGTTCGACGAAGCCGTGGAACACCTCCAGCAGGCGCTGGTGCTGAGCCGGGAACTCGGGGACCGGGCGGCCCGGGCATCGGTCATCGCCAACCTGGGCGACGCCTATCTGCACGCCGGCCGGCTCCGGGAGGCCGTCGAGTACGCCCGCCGCGGACTGGTCCTCGACCGCATCGCCGGCAACGTCTGGGGCGAGGGCATCGCCCTGTCCAACCTGGGCGACGCCTACCAGCGCATGGGCCGCTACGACGAGGCCCTCGACTGCCTGCGGCGGGCGCTGGTCGTCCTGCGGGCGGGCGGCAACCGCTGGGTCGAGGGCGTCACCCTCGACATCCTCGGCACCATCCACCACCGCCTCGGCCGGTACGGGGAGTCCGTCGACCACTACCACCGGGCGATCGCGACGCACCGGGACATCGGCAACCGCTGGGGCGAGGGCCACACCCTGGGCCACCTCGGGGACGTCCACCTCGACGGCGGTGAGACCGAGGCGGCCCGGGCGAGCTGGCGGCACGCGCTCGCGATCTTCGCGGAGTTCGGCCATCCGGACGCCGAGCGGGTCCGCGAGCGGCTCGACCGCCTGCCGGACGGCCCGGCGGGCGCGCACACCCGGCAGGCCGCGCCGAGACGGTCCGCCTGACATGGCCCTCCTTCGCCGGTGAGACCCGCCGGCGACGCCCGGCAGGCACCCGCACAACGCACCCGGGGGTGGGCACGGTTCAACGTTCCGGCGACCCGTCCCCACCGCCCGGGCGCAGCCTCAGCGCACCTCGCGGTAGATCCGCCCGCTCGCGTTGGGCACCGCCCCGTCGTAGAGACCCGTCGGGCTGGTCTCCTTCGACAACGCGAACCAGGCGTACCGCTCGACGAAGTCCAGCCCGTTCAGCATCGCGGTGGAGGACCGGACGAAGGCGGTCTGCTCCTGCTCGCTCGGGTAGCGCGGGGCGCCCCCGGAGAAGTCGATCAGGGCGTACTCGGTGAGCCAGACCGGCTTGTCGTAACGGTCGTGCACGGCCTGCAGATAGCCGCGCAACTGGCCGGCCGCGCCGGGTCCGAAGTCGGCGCCGTACCAGTGCACGGGGATGAAGTCGACCCGCAGACCGCGCTGTTCGGCCCCGTTCATGAACCGGTCCAGCCAGCCGCCCGCCACGTCCGCGCCGGAGGCGACCGCGGGGGCGCCCAGACGCAGGCCGGTCGACTCCAGCCGGGGCCACAGGTCGAGGGCCTGTTCGGGCGACATGTCGGCCTGGCCCGGGTGGTCCGGCTCGTTGAACCCGAGGAGCGCCTTCCCCTCGCGGGCGGCCCGCCCCAGTTCGGCGTCGGTGACCGACCCGGGCCCCCAGATCATGGGGACGTACTCGGCGCCCCTGGAGCTCGTGACGCCGTCGGCGGCGGAGGTCCAGTTGTAGTACCAGGACGAACCGGAGTCGGCCAGGGCCTCGGAGGCGCCCGCCACGGGATTCAGAGCGACGCCCTTGCCGGAGGCGGCCGGGGTGCCGTCGCCGCCGGGCCGTCCGGTGGCCGCGGGACCCGGTCCGGGCGCGGTGGCGCCGTCGCCGGTGCCGTGGAAGGTGACGGTCAGGCCGGTGCACTCCCGGCACTGGTACACCACGCGGTTGCCCTGCTCGGTGTCGTGCTTGGACCAGCTGTAGGCGGTCGGGCACGTCGCGGCCAGCGCGTCGCTGTAGGGCGTCTTCGCGTCCCGGTTCGGGTTGACGCACACCAGCGGCCGGCCCGTGCCCTCGTCCCGGACCAGGTTGTCCGCCGGGCAGGCGGCCAGCAGATCCGTGGCACACCCGGCCGGCGCGCACGCGCCCGACTCGGGCGGTGTCACGCCGTCGGGCGTGATGGTGATCGGGGACGCGACGGCGTTGACGTAGCTGACGTTGTACCAGGGCGCCAGGCCGTCCTTCGGGTCGAAGTTGAACTCGGCGAGCCCCGTGGGCTGTTCACCGGTGGAACACCGGTCCGCGTAGGGTCCGCAGTCGCCGACGGCGCAGTGGAACGTGCTCCCCTCCTCGCCGGAACAGCCCTCCCGGGCGAAGAACGTGCCCCGCCAGTGGCCGGCGCCGGACTGCTCGGGGATCGTGACGGTGGCCGACTGGCCCGGGTCCAGCGTGGGCAGCCCGGTGAGCGCGGCCGACCCGTCGGCGTTGACCGTGCTGCCGATCCAGACGCGGTGGTCCGTCGTGTTGCGGAAGGTGACGGTGTGCTCGGGGGAGCCGGTACCGGCGGCCGGGGCGCCCGTGACGTTCACGCCGTCCGGGCGCTGGCTCTGCATCAGCAGCGCGGTGCCGGCGACACCGGCCACGACCAGGAGCAGTGCCAGCAGGAACGAGGTGCGGCTGCGGAGGGCCGGTCTACGCATGGACCGCGCCTTTCGCGGGGGCGACGTACGTCATGTCCGTCCTCTCTTCTGGGATGGGGTGGGGGTGATGGGCCTGTGGACGGGGGCCGGGCGGTGCGGACTCGCCGGCGAGCCGGGGGTGCCCGGGTCCGTGGGGGCGGGAGGCGGCCGGAGGATGTCGAGGGAGCCGCGCACGGCGGCGTGGCCCTCGCTGCCGAGCAGGGGTGACGGGAGCGCGGCCGGTGGCGGGGAGACCGGCGCACGGCTCGGCGGGGGGCTCGACGGGATGCCGTCGGCGGTACCGGCGGCGTACGGGGCCCGTTCGGCCTGCCGAGCGGCGTGGTCGGCCGCGAGGAAGGCGTGGCCGTCGAAGACGTCGGTGGCGCGGGGAGCGGCGGTGGGGCTGGTGCCGAGCCGGTTCCGCTGGGCCTCGGCAGCGGCGCGGAAGCCCTCGCCGTCGAGGACCTCGGCGGGGCCGCCGGGGGAGGCGGTGGCGTCGGTGCCGAGCCGTGCCCACTGCGCCCGCCGGGCCGCGTCGAAGGCTTGGCCGTCGGCCGTCGGGTCCTGACCGGGGCCGTCGAAGCGGTGCCGCTCCCGCACCGGTGCGGTGTCCGGCCGCTCACCGGCGGCCGTCCGCTCCCAGCGTGCGCGCAGCGCCGCGAACTGCCGTGCGTCGGCCGCCGTGATCCGGTCCCGGGCGGCGTCCAGTGCCTCGGCGGCGGTGCGGGTGCCCGCCTCGGCGCCGGGTTGCTTACGCGTGCCGGCGGCGGCGTGCGCGGGCGGGACCGGAGCGGCCGGGGGCGGCTCCCGCAGCGCCTCCCGCATGTGCGCGTTGGCGGCGTACCGCGCGACCGTCGGCATGCTCTCCGGGGACCGTTCGAACGCCGTCCGCCACCGGTCGTCGGTCCTGAGCAGGTGCAGCACCGCGTCCTCGAACGCCTCGTGCCGGAGCGTCGGCAGCCGGCCGATCCGCCGTTCCAGGCGCGCCACGTCCGGATGCGCCGCCCCTGTCGCGGCCTGTGGGGACGGCCCGGCGGCGGGGGCCCGGGCGAGGGTCCGCGCCGGGTCCGGCTGCCCGGGCCCGCCGGCCTCCGCGTCGAAGCCGCCGGCGCCGGGCCGGTCGCGGGCGTCCGGTGCGGGACGTCCGGAGAGCCGGTCGAGGAACCTGCGCAGGAGCCGGCCGATACGCTCCCGGGCGCCCGGCGCGTCCGCCGCGCCGCGCTCGTCGCGCCGGCGTCGGTCCCGCAGGCGGTACTCGGTCCTGATCAGCTCACGCGCCAGCCGGGCCTCGGCAGGCTCGTCGGCCGGCCGGTTGCGGTCCGGGGAGGCCGCGTTGTCATCCGCCACGGTGGCCCTCTCTCCGCTCGGACGGTGTGGACAGGAGGCGACAACGGGCAGGGAAGGGCGGGTGGTTCAACGCCCGCCCCGGACGGGGTCACGCCGTGACCGGCGGCGGGCCGAACGGGTCGAGGAGATCGACGGGGGGTGTCTCCTTCCCCCGGTGGGCGCCGGGCTTGCAGCCGGCGAAGGGACCCGAGGGGTCGCGCAGGGACGCCATCACGGGCAGCAGGTAGTCGCGATGCCAGTTGGCGGGGCCGCTCGGACCGGATCCGGGGCCGGTCAACTCGGTCCAGGCCAGCCACAGGCCGTGGAGCTGCGCGACCGCCTCCGGGTGCTCCCACCACCGCGAGCACCACGGAGCGGAGGAGGTGACCTCCCGGCCGTAGACGGGCAGCAGCACGTGATGGGCCCACAGGGTCAGCTGCCGCAGCGCCTCGGCGTACTGGGCACCTTGGAAGTAGAGGATGAACGAAGGTCCGGGGGGCGGCTCCGGCGGGGCGGGCTCCCGGGATTCGGGCTCGGCACTGCTCATGAAGGCGTTCTCCGGTGCGCGGTCGGGTCTCGTCCTGGCACGGGACCACAACGCACGCGTGCGCGTGGGGGTTCATCCGCTGTGAACCCCCGCCGTCCCGTTTCCGTTGTGCTGGCGACTCCGCGACGGAGTCGCACGTGACGATCTCGCAGGAAGTGAGCGCTTCACATGTCAGGAAACAACTCGGACGACAGCTTCCGGACGGCACGCAGCCGCCAGAGCGGCAATTCCGCCGAGCGGGAGCGCAGCAGCAGCCCGGAGAGCGACGGCTCCGGGCCCTACCCGCCCAGCACGTCGAGCAGTTCGCGCCAGTCCCAGTCACAGTCCCAGTACTCCCAGTCCCAGTACTCGCAGTACTCGTACGCGTCGTCCTCGCAGCCGCCGACCGCCCCGCAGGCGGGGGACAACGGCTGGACGCGGGCCGCCAACGCCACGCTCGCGGCGGCACCTCTGGCGGGGCAGGGCGCCGCCATGCTCGGGATGCAGTACGGGTCCGACCCCAACGCCTCCTTGCAGGGCTACGGTGGCGCGGTGGGTGCGACGGCGGCCGCCAACGCCGCCGAGGTCGCCCGGCAGCTCTACTACGCGCGCAACGTCGCGGCCAACCCCACGGCGTCTCAGCCCGCACCCTCCTACACCAGGATCGCGGGATCCACGGTCGCGACCGTGGGAGGTGCCGTCTACGGTGCCGGAGCCGGCATGAACCACCCGGGCATGCAGGGCTTCGGCGCCATGGCCCAGGCCGTCGGGACGGCGGTGACCGTGGCGGCTCCGCAGCCCATGCACGACCCGTCGCGGCAGCCCAGGCCGCAGCAGATGCCCACGGACGCCTACGGCCCGACGCTGCCGCAGTACAACCAGCAGGTCGCGTCGTACCTCGCTCAGCAACAGGGCCAGCAACAGCAGTCCCACCAGCAGTCCGGCAGCTCGGCGCCCCGGCGGCCCTCCGCGCCGTCGCAGTCCTCGTCGCACAGCCACGGCCAGGGAGGCCGCCGCAGGGCCGGCGGCGGCGCCCGCTAGCGGCACCGCGTGAAGCGGGGCGGGCCCTGTCGCGGGCCCGCCCCGCCGCACGCTCAGGCGTCGGGCCGCACCACCCCGAGGATCTCCATCGACCCGGCCGGCGCCACCGTCACCCGACGCCCCGGGCGGGGGGCGTGGATCATCCGGCCGTCGCCGATGTAGAGGGAGACGTGACTGGCGTCGGCGTTGTAGATGATCAGGTCGCCGGGGCGCATCCTCGTCACCGGGACGCGGCGCAGCAGACGCCACTGCTCCTGCGAGGTGCGCGGAATGACCACACCCGCCGCCCGCCACGCCTGCGAGGTGAGACCGGAGCAGTCGTAGGAGTCGGGGCCCTCGGCGCCCCAGACGTACGGCTTGCCGAGTTCCCTGGTCGCGAAGGCCACGGCCGCCCGGCCTGCGGTGCTGCCCTTGGTGCCCGCGCCGTCGAGGACGCCCGAGCGCACCCATGCGGCCTGGGCCTCGTCGGCCGTCTCGCGTTCCAGGGCGGCAAGTTCACGGCGCTGCTTGTCCTCCAGCCCCGACTCCACCCGCCGGGCCGCGTCGATCCGGGCCCGGATCGTCCTGCGGTGGGAGCCCAGGGAAGCGCGGTTCTCCCGCAGCCGCTCCAGCTCCTCGGCCGCCTCGTCGCCGCGGGTGCGCAGTTCCTCCTCCGTCACGGCCATGGCCTTGATCACCCGGTTCGTGGCCAGCTGCGCCTGACGGGCCAGGGAGGCGCTGTCCAGGGCGCGGCGCGCACCTCCGGAAGGGTCCGCGGTTCGGCGCCGGCGGGCTGGTGGAGCGTCGCCGTCAGGGCCAGGGCCAGCGTGACGACGGCCGCCGTCCGGCGGCCGTGCGCGCCCGGGGTCTGTCTCATGCGGTTCGTGGCTCCTTCGTGGTCAACGGGGCACCCGCACAACGGACCCGCGCCCCGGGGAGGTTCAAGAACGGTGTGAACCGGGGCCGTCCCCCCGGCCGTTGTGCTCCGCGAGGGTGCCGGGCGAAGGGGTGGATGTGAACGCACAGGTGGTGCTGCTCGCACTGTGCACGGGGCTCGGCCTCGGCTGCCTGCTGGCCGCGGTCCGGGCCCTGGCGACGGCCGCCGCTCTGTGGGCGCGCGGCCGGCGGGTCATGGGGCGGGTGACGGCACGCGCGGCGGACGGCCGGCGGCGCGGCGGACTGGTCGTGTTCTCCGACCACCTGGGCAGGGACCTCGTGCTCGATCCGGGTCCGTTCGGGCCGTGGTGCGGCATGCCCCCGGCCGGCGGCAGCGTGCCGGTCGTGTACGCGCGCGAACGCCCCACCCACGCCAGACTGTGGACGTCCCGGGCTCTGCTGGCCCCCGCCTTCGGCTGGTTCCTGTCCGCCACCCTGGCGTTCGGCACCGGGGCCGCGACGGCCGGGTGGGCCGGATGAGCCGGGGGAGCCCGGCCGGTGCTCCGCGGGGCGCGCGGGTGGGCGAACTCGACGTGCTGCGCGGGTTCGCCCTGTTCGGCATCCTCGTGGTCAACGCCCTGCTGATGGCGGGCCCGTACACGGTCTTCGGCGGCCCGCCGGGGGCGCCGGTGGCCGACCGGGTCGCCGCCTGGCTCGTGACCGCACTGGTCACCGCCAAGTTCTACGTCCTGTTCTCCTTCCTCTTCGGCTACGGCTTCGTCCTCCAGGCCCGCTCCGCGCGCCGGACCGGCGCCGCCTTCGCGCCCCGCCATCTGCGGCGCACGGCGGGCCTGTTCGTCCTGGGCGCCGCACACGCGGTCCTCCTGTACCCCGGGGACGTCCTGACGACGTACGCCGTCCTCGCCCTGGTGCTGTACGGGCTGAGCGGCCTCACCGTCCGGGCCGCACTGCGGCTCGCGGCCGCCCTCCTGGTGCTCCTGGCGGTGCTGCTGCTCGGGTACGGGCTGCTGACCGTCGCCCTCACCGAGCCGGTCCCCGCCGGCGCGTACGCGCCCCGGGCCGCCGAGCGGGTCGCCGCCTACCGGGGCGGCGCCGCCTCCGTGCTCGGCACCCACCTGCGCGACCTGCCCGCCGCGCTCGGCACCGGACTGCTGTACGCGCCCGCCATGCTGGCCGCGTTCCTGGGCGGGCTGGCTGCGGCGAAGTGCCGGCTGGCCGAGCGGCGCGGCCGGGACCGCGCCTGGCTGCGCCGGACCGCCCTGCGCTGGCTGCCGTACGGCCTCGCCGGCGGTGTGGTCGCCGCCTGCTGCGCGACCGGACCGCTGGACGGCCGCTGGTTTTTGGTCGGGCAGGCGGCGACCGTCCTGACCGCCCCGGCGCTCGCCGCGTCGTACGCCTGCGGTCTGCTCCTGCTGCTGGGGCGGGCCGGTGACCGCGTCCCGGCGGCGGCCCGGGTGCTCGCCGCCGCAGGGCGCATGTCGCTCAGCCACTACCTCACCCAGTCGCTCGTCCTCGCCTGGGTGTTCTCCGGGTACGGCCTGGGCCTGCACGACCGGGCCGGTACGGCCCTGGTCCTGACCGGTTGCGTGCTGCTCCACGCCGTGCAACTGGCGCTCGGCGCACGGCTTTCGGAGCACGTGCGCCACGGGCCGGCCGAGTACGTCCTGCGAGCCGTCACCCTGGGGGCGCGCCCCGGTGCCGTCCGGCGGAACGTCACGGCACCTGCTCGGACAGCGGCACCCCGTGCGGCCCCGGCAGACCCGGGACAGCGGGCGGACCGGGTGGCAGACGGCGTGCGGCGCGCTCCGTGATGGCCGCGGTCTCCGCCCTGGCCGCCGCCGAGATCGCCGCCGCGCCCGGCTCCTTGTACCAGGGCCGCAGCCGGATCAGCGCGGGCTTGACGCCGGTGGCCAGCAGCAGCGCCGTGCCCTTCGGCAGGGCACGGATGCGGTCCGGCGGCAGGACGGCCTCCTGACGGTAGGAGTACGACCGTGACGTGCCCTCCCTGCCGCGCGAGACGGTGGGGGTGCGCACGTCGTGCTGGCCGACGAGCGTGGACACCTTCTGCACGAAGTCGGCGTCGTCCAGACCCGCCCCGAGCAGCTTGACCGTCGCCGCGCTCCACAGCGCGTCCATGCCGACCTCGCCCCACACCCGGGCGCCCTGGCGGTAACTCTGCAGCAGCGTCACGACGTTGATGCCCCGGGAGCCGAAGTGCGAGTACAGGTCGGGCAGATCGGAGATGCGGCAGACGTTGGCGGCCTCGTCGAGCACCGCGGTCAGCGGCGGGTCGAGCCGGCCGCCCATGCGTTCGGCGGCCACCACACCGGCCCGCATCGTCGCGTCCGCGAGCCCCGCGATGACACCGGCCGCGGAGCCGCCGCCGTCCTTGGAGAGCAGGTAGAGCGTGTCCCGGCCGAGGACGTGCCGGTCGGGGCGGAACTCCGGCAGCCGCGGGTCGGGCGTGACCCAGGCGAGGATCTCCGGGTCCAGCAGGCAGGAGACGGTCTGGCGGGCCGTTTCGTAGATGCCGTCCCGGGTCTCCACCGCGCCGCGGACGGTCCCCTGCAACTGCTCGGCCATCGCCACCAGCCCGGCGTCGCGCAGCAGGTCGACCGGGGTCCGGTCGGCGGGGTCGGCGAGCCAGCCGAGCAGGTGGGGCAGGGGGGTGCCGCTGCGCGCCGCGGCCAGGAAGAGCGCCGTGAGGGTGTTCTGGGCGGCCGAGATCCAGAAGTCCTTCTTCGCCGTGTCGTCGTTGACGGACGCCACGAAGTGACCGGCCATGCGGCGGGCGCCCTCGATGGTGTGGCACTCGCCGAGCAGGTTCCACCACAGGGCCCGCGGGGTGTGGGCGATGCCCTGCGGGTCGAACGTCCAGACCGTCCCCGCCCTCTCCCGCTCGGCGCGCGTGACGGCGTACACGTCGGACTTGTTGGAGGTGAGCAGGACCGCGCCCTGGGCGCGCAGCACCCGGGGGACCGCGATGCCGGTGGACTTGCCGGCCCGCGGCGCCATCAGGTCCAGCTCCACGTCCTCGTAACTGCTGCGCAGCTCCGGCCCGTCGGGCACGAGGTCGCCGAGGAGGTTGCCGGTCTCGTCCGGGTGCAGCCGGTCGCGGCCCTTCAGGGTGGGACGCAGGTCGCGGGCGCGGGCCTCGATGCCCTTGGGGCACATCGCGGCGAGCTCGCGCCACCCGGCCAGGCCCTCGGTGCGGCCGGTCCGGCGGAGCAGGAGGCGGACCAGGAGCGCGACCGGCAGGGTGACGAGCACCAGCAGGGCGAGCATGGCCGCGTACAGTGCCGCGGGCGGGGTCCCCGGCCACAGTCCGCCGGGCCCGGTGGCCACCAGCCGCTCCACCGTGGACAGGGCGAACGGGGGGCCGTCCCAGCCGTGGCCGGTCAGTCCGGACCCGAGGGTCCCGCCGGACCAGACGACGGTGAACACGGCCAGTCCGGTGCCGGCCAGCGCCACGATCGCCCAGGGCAGCTGCTCGTGCACGGAACCGGTGCCCGGGGCCTTCACGCGGTCCACCTCCCCACGCCGTCCCCGGCCGGCGGACCGCCGGGCATGCCGGGCACCGCGTACGCCGCCTCCTGCGCGGCCCGCGCCACCTGTGCGGCGGTGTGGGCGAGTTGCTGCTCGACGGCCTGCTCGTTCGGCGTCCACCGGGTGTTGGTGTCGTGCAGCCGGCGCTCGGCGTCGGTGATGGCGACCTTGATCGGGATGCCGGGGCGCCCGCCGACCTTGATCAGGAAACGGCCCCGTCCGGGCGGCTCCTCGTGCTCCCCGGTGACCCCCCAGCCGGGCGGCGAGGACCACGACGACACGAGTTCGATCTCGCGCCGGGACAGCCCCACCACCTTGCCCAGGTCCTCCATCTCCGCCTTCGGCAGACCCGCGCACACCACCATGCCCGCCCGTTCGACGAACCCCCGGGCCTTGGCCCGGTCGGCGTCGGTGCCAAGGGCCTCGGCGTCCTTCAGCGTGTGCGTGATCTTGGCGTCGCCCAGACCGAGGGAACGGTTCAGCCGCGTCAGCGCGTCGATGCGGTCGACGATGCCGGACGCGGCGCGCAGCGGCCGCCACAGCTCGTCGAGCACCGTGAAGAACCAGCGCCGCGGCTCCAGTCCGGCGTCCGCGAGGGCGTGCGAGGCGGCCACGGTGCCGAGCCCGTCGGACCAGGCGGCGAGCATCGCGGCGGCGGTCAGCTGGGTGTCGGCCTCGCCGATGCCGGAGATGTCGATGCACACCGCGGGGGCGGCCGGGTCGATGCGGGTGGAGGTCTCGGACGCGAACGTGTCGCCCAGCGGACCGTCGAGGATGCCCAGCAGGGAGCGGTGCAGCGGGTCGACGGCGTCCCGGTAGCGGGCGTCGTCGCCCCGGTCCAGGGTGACCGCGCGCACCCGGTCGGGACCCTCGGCGAGCACCCTGAGCACGTCCGGCAGCAGCACCGTACGGCCCGGCGGGGTGCGCTCGCGCAGATGGTGCAGGACGGCGGAGAGCACCGACTGCTCGTGGTCGTCCATCGGCCGGCCGCGCACGATGGTGATCAGCGCGGCCACCATGTTCAGCACCCGGCCGTGCGTCTCGGCCTTCAGCACCTCGCCCGCCTCGCCGCCGATCCGCGCCGCCGCCGCGCCCATCGCGCCCGGGTCGAGGACGTTGATGCCGCCCCGGCCGCGCCCGATGGAGATCACCTGGCCGCCCAGGGCCCGGACCGTGTCGGCGTAGTCGGGTTTGAGGTCGCCGAGGACCAGCGGCACGACCCCGGTCGCGGACAGCCCGATCAGCATGCGGTTGACGAGCGTGGACTTGCCCAGGCCCGGCATGCCGAGCATGAACAGCGACGGGTTGGAGATGTAGCGGGCCCGGGTGAACCAGTTCAGCGGGTCGCCGCAGACCGTGGCCCCGGTGAACAGGTGCTGCCCCAGTGGCACACCCGTCATGGGCGAGCCGGAACCCGCGGCGAACGGCCACATGCCGCACGCCTGCACGGTGGTGGCCCGCCACATGGTCGGCGGGTCCAGATAGCCGACCCGCCCGCCGCCCGGCCCGTACCAGCCACGCGGCGGCACGAAGAGCTCACGCGGCCGCGCACCGCTCGTCTTGCGGCCCTTTGCGCCTCTTCCGCCCTTGCGGCCACCGCCGCGCCCGCCACTGTCCCCGTCCGGCGCCTCGCTGTGCCCGGACGGGCCCGGCCGCGCGGCGCCCGCTCCGGCGCGCAGCGCGACCAGTTCCTCGCGCGCCCGCAACTCGGCCAGCCGGTCGGCCTGTTCGGCCCGCTTCCGCTCGCGGCGGCTCACAGCGCCTCCTGTAGTTCGTGCGGGATCAGGGTCTGCTCCCAGGGCAGGATCCCGGCGGGCAGCGTGCAGCTGAACGCCGCCGCCTGCATCCGGTCCGCGGGCCGCATCAGCACCCGCGAGGCGGCGGTGAGGTTGCGCACGGTGACACTCGCGTCGGCCAGCTGCTCCATGGTGTCGACGGTGACCGTCAGCATCAGCGAGAACTCCACGAGCCCCGCGCCCGACGCCTCCTCGGCCGCGGTCTGCTCCGCCGCCCGCATCTCCGAGGCCGCCCGGGCCTGCACCATGCCCCGGCCCGACGTCGCCATGAACTGGGCGCTGCGCCGGTCCGCCTCGACGATCCGGGCCGAGGTGGCCGGGTCGATCGGCCGGTACACCAGCGCCACCCGCTTGCGCCGCGTGCCGGGCGCCGCCTCCAGCATGCCCCGCAGCACCGAGGAGCGGACGGTGCCGCGCGGCGCCAGCGTCATCAGCCACGTCCGGGACACCCCCGAGTCGTGCTGGTAACTGCCCACGGTCTCCACGGCGGCGGCGGGGCCGGCGTCGTCCCACTCCAGGCCCGTGCCACCGTGCCGGGCCCGGGCGTCGAGGACGTCGGCGGCGACCGCCGGGTCGTAGGCCACCCGCACGACCTCCGCGATCCGTTCCGCCGACAGCGGACAGGCCGCCCCGCCGCCGGCCGCGACCAGGCCGCTGAGCAGGCCGGGGATGCGGATGGCGAGGTCGGTGATGACGTCCTCCTTCTTGCGCCGCTGGTTGGCGGGGACGCCGTAGGTGAGGCTGACGTACGTGTGCATCTCGGAGGACGCGGTGGGGTAGCGCTCGACGACCTCCTCCATCACGGCCCGGGCCGCGGCCGGCGCGTCGTCGCGGATGCGGGGCAGTACCTCGTGGGCGAGCCGGGTGCCGGGGTCGGGGGCGGTCTCCACGATCACCGACGCGCCGCGCAGGCCGGGCTCGTGGGCCAGCCGGGCCAGCCACTCGCCCCACAGCGCGACCCAGACGTCCACCTGGTCCGGGTCGACGAGCGCACCGCCGTCCGGGTCGCAGCCCAGCACGATCGTGTAGAGGTTGCGGTTGGGGTGGTGCAGCACGCCGAAGGGGCGGTCGTAGGCGTCCCGGCCCTCGGTCGCGGTCACCTTGTTGAGCAGGCCCGGCGGGCGGAACCGGCCGCCGGGCCGGGCGGACAGCGGCCCGGAGACGTACAGGTGCGCGCCCCTGGCCCTGCGCCGCCGCCAGCCGACGCGCAGGGCCATCAGCTGGTAGACGTTGCGGCCGTCCTGGGTGCGGATGGCGAGCGGGACCAGGAGCACCGCGATGGGGGTGAACACGACCATCGCCGCGTACAGCGAGATCAGCGACGCGAGCAGCGTGAGGACGAGCCCGCCGAAGACACCGAAGGTGCCGACGAGGCCGAGCGGCCCGAGCCCGGGACGCCGGGGGCGGCGCCAGTTCCCGTAGGTCGGGTGGGTGACGGCTTCCGTGGACATGGTGGTCCGTTGTCCCTTCGTGGAGTGGTGGGGTGGCGCGCGGGGGCACGGGCGGGCAGACGGGGGAGGAGACCGCCGGGCTCCGCGGGGGGATCGGGAGCCCGGCGGCCGTTCGGGGCGCGGCGGGAGGGACGCCGGAGGAGAACCCCCTCCCCGCCGCGGGGGTCAGGTGTTGTGCCCCTTGTCCGGGTCGGCGCCCTCCAGGGAGCCGGAGGCGGTGCGGCCGACGACCTGTGCCGCGGTGACCGCCGCCCCGACGGCCAGACCGACCGGGCCGCCCGCCGCCGCGGCGGCCCGGCCCGCGCCCGCGGCCGCGCCGCCCCCGCCTCCGCCGCCCGAGGCACCGGGCTGTCCCGGGCCGCCGGTACCGGACGGGCCGGACGCTCCGGCGGCTCCGGACGTGCCCTCGGAGCCGCCCGAGCCGCCCGCACCGGAGGCGCCCGACGCCCCCGACGCGCCGCGCGGACCGCTCTGCCCGCCGCCCCCGCTTCCGCCGGTGGCGCCGGCCCCGAGGGAGCGGGCGCCGGACGCCAGGGACCCGCCGACCGTGGACATCGCCCCGGACATCGCGGACGCGCCGCCGAGAGCGGCGGTGGCCGGCACGACGAGCTTCAGCAGCGCGGGCAGGGCGACGGCGGACAGCAGCATCACGCCGATGCCGGCGATGCGTTCGTTGATGTCGCTGCCGCCGTTCTGACCCGAGGTGATCATGGCCGACCCCGCGTACAGCACCAGACCGGCCGCCGGCTTGTACAGCAGCCAGGCGATCATCCAGCCCAGGTGCTTGCGCCACCAGCCGCCGCCCCAGTCCGTCATGGAGGCGGCGGCGGCCAGCGGCAGGGTGCCCAGCAGCAGGATCATGACGCCGAGACGGATGTAGAGCAGGATCGTGTGGATGATCCCGGCGATCAGCAGCAGGAACGCGAGGACCAGCAGCAGGAACGCCTCGATGCCGTTGCCGTCGGAGCAGGCCCCCACGGCGCTCAGCTGCTTCTCGGCGCCCGCGTTGAACAGGTAGGTGGAGTAGTCGTCCGACAGGGCGGCGGCCGCCGTGACCACGGTGGTCGCGGCACCCGAGACGAGCACGACGCGCAGAATGCCCTTCAGCGCGGTCGTACCGGCCGCGCCGCGCCGCTCGATCGCCATCCGGGCCGAGGCGAACAGCAGTGAGCCGACCGCAAGGTAGACCACGATCCACTGCGTCTGGCTGTTGATGTCCTGGGCGGTGGTGGTCCCCGACAGGGTCGGGATACTGGTGGTCAGCGCCCCGAACACCGCGATGGCGCCCGCCAGTACGGCGTTGGCCACCCCCTCGACGATGGTCCCGATGGGGTCCCCGAGGAAGCTGAAGAATCCGACCGCGATGTCGACGATGGGATTTCCGGTCGGGCACGCCATGTCAAACCCCCCAGAGCAGATGGCCGTTCGTCCCCTGGACCGCCTTCACGGGCGTGTGCAGGGCACCGTTGCCGGACGGCAGGACCTTCCAGTCGCCCCCGCTCCAGCGCAGGGCGACCGAGGTCGTGGCGTAGCCCTGGGAGGTCTTCAGCAGCAGCTCCACGGTCGCCGCCGCGCCGGAGTAGGCGGGCACCGAGAAACCGGCGTAGGAGGCGGCGGACGCGCTGCCGGAGCCGGTGCCCTGTCGGGGGCCGGAGCCGGCGTCCGGGGCGTCGTCCGGGGCGTCGTCGCGGACCGTGGAGCGCTTGAAGACGAACAGGTCCCGCCCCCGGCCGGGAACGACCTGCTCCTGGGCGACGGTCCGCCAGTCCCGCCCGCTCATGTGCGTGGGGATGATGTGGGCGGCGAGCACCGCCCCGGCCGGGGTGTGCGCGAAGCACCACCAGACGGGCCCCTGGGTCAGGGTCGGGCCGGCCGACGCCGAGACGGGCACACGCGTGACACCGAGGGCGCGCCAGTCGACGTCGTCGGGCGGGGCCGTGAGCGGGGCCCGGCCGCGGCCGTCGTCGGTGCGGCAGCCGTCGGGCCGGCCGTCCTTCATGGCCGGGGAGCCGGACAGCGGCCCCCGCGACGGCGGGGCGCCCGCGCGGTCGTCCGCCGTGCCCCGTCCCGCCGTCAGGGCGACGACCCCGCTCAGCAGGACGACGACGCCGAGGAACGCCGCCGACACCTGCCAGCCGCGCTGCCTCCAGTACGGCTCCGACGGCTCTGACCGGTACCGGCGTGGCTCCCGGTACTCCCTGCGTGTGAACATCTCGATCGTCCCGTCTCCGGCTCAGTTGAAGACGAAGCCGACCAGCGGACCCGCGGTGGCCACCAGGACACAGCCGCCGAGCACCATGCCGAGGCGGCTCATGTGCTCGGAGCTCTCACCGCGCTTGAGCGAGATGGCCATCATCGTGCCGGTGATCAGCACCCCGGCGACGCCGGCGGCGGTGCCGGCCCAGGCGGCTATGCCCAGCACGGTGTTGACCTTGCTGGTGAGTTCGCCGGGTGCGTTGCTCTGCGGCTGGGGCACACCGGCGGCGAGCAGGCGGGTGGCTTCGTGGAGCAGGGACATGGGATCTCCGGGTGGGTCGGCGCCCGGCGTGAGCGGCGGACGCGGGGGAGTGGGTGAGAGGGCGAGGTGAGGGGCGGAACGGGAGGTGCGTGGACCTCAGTGGAGGGACAGATCGCCGAGGAACGCGACGATCGGGCCGGCCGTCGTGGCGAGCAGGCAGGCCAGCGTGACGAAGAAGAAGCCGCGGAAGTACGCGCCGCCCTCGCCCGGTTCACCACGGCGCAGCTGGATCGCCATCTGGATGCCGACGATGAGCAGGCCGGCGACTCCCGCGGCCGAGGCGCACCAGGCGAGGACACCGAGGATGGCCCCCGCGTCGGGGGTCGGGTTGTAGGCGGCCAGCCGCCCGCCCGCGGGCAGGGCGAGGCCGAGGAACGGGGAGGTCATGATGGGGTTCTTTCGCCGTCGGCGCCCACCAGGACGGTCAGCGCGCTGAGTTGCCGGGGGAGGTACTTGGGCTGACCGCCCACCCGCCAGGCCGGGATCCACGGCACCCGCTGCACGGGGGCGGCCGAGCGGACGACCCGGATGCGGCGCAGCAGGCCGAGCGGGAGCCGCCCGGGAGCGTCGGCGACCAGGACGACGGCCAGCAGGTCGAGCCCCTGCGGAGCCTTGCCGTCCGCCAGCGCGCCCAACGCCCGCGACACGGCGCGCAGTCCGCGCGCGCTCGTCCGGCCGACCAGCACGATCCGGCGCGGTTCGCCGCGCGCGGGCTCCGGCCAGCGGGCCCCGACGTCGGCCCCGCCGAGCGCCTCGGCGAGCGAGGTGGCGCCGGCCCCGCCGTGGGCCTTGACCCACCCGATCCCGTCCCACGGTGTACCGCGCACCGGTGTGCGCGGCTCCGGCTCGGCCCAGGGGGCCTCACCTCCGGTGACCGGGGAGGCCTTGCGGGGGGCGACAGACCTCCGGCGGGCGGCCGGAGCGGGGCCGTGGCCGGGCGCGGGGCCCGGGCGGTGCGTTGCCGGCGGGCCGGGCGTGCGCAGGGGTCCGGGAGTCGCCAGGGGGGCACGGCTCTCCGGGTGCGGGACCGGGCCCGTCCCCGCGCCCGGGGGGACGCCCGTACCGGAGGCACGGCTGCCGGGGGCGACGGCGCCAGGGGCGGCGCCGCCGGGGGTGCCGCCCCCGGCGGCCGCCGGCTGTCCGGTCTTCGGCCCCCGGACCCATGAGTGCGGGTTCGACGGCGTCGTCTCAGGAGTGCCCATGTGCGGTCAGCCCTCCTTCTCCGCTCGCGCTGCTGCTGCTCTGGCTCATCTGATGTCCACGGGTTTGAACTGAAGTGCGCCGGGGCCCGTTTCGATCTCCCGAGCCCGTCGGCAGCACAACGGGCCGTCCAGCCGTCGCGGTTCAAGGGAAGAGGAAGAAGGCGGACACGCATGAGCGCGGGTACGGGAGACAGCGGGGAGGGCGGGACCTCCACCGCCGTCCGTAACACCATCGCCGCCGGCACCGGCTGCGGCTGCCTGCTGTCGCCGCTCGCGCTGCTCGGCGCCCTGGTCGTGATCATCATCATCGGAGGGTTCGGGGTCCTGCTGGCCCCGCTCATCGCGCTGATCCTGCTGTTCTCGGGCGGCGGCGGAGGCGGTTTTGCCGGTGCGGACGACGCGGACGAGGTGATCGCCGTCTTCAACGGCGACGGCGGGGGCGAGCTGGACCGCTCGACCGTGCCGGAGGACCTGGCGGACCCGATCGAGGAGGCCGGTGAGCTGTGCGAGGAGATCGGCCCGGTCGTCATCGCCTCGCAGATCGAGCGGGAGTCCGGCTTCAACGCCGAACTGGTCGGCGAGAACGGCGAGAAGGGCATCTCCCAGCTGCCGCCCGCGGTCTTCGAGAAGTACGGCGAGGACGACGACGACAACGACGAGACGTCGGCGCTCGACGCCGAGGACTCGATCATGGCGCAGGGCCGTCACCTGTGCGACCTCGCCGACGAGGCACGGCGGATGATCGACGCGAACGAGGCCACCGGCAGCGTCCTGGACCTCGCCCTGGCCGGCTACCACGTGGGGATGGACACCGTGCGCGCGGCCAAGGGGGTGCCGCAGACGAACGAGGCACAGGGCTACGTCCTCGCCATCCGCGCCCAGTTCGCCAAGTACGCGGGCGTGGCCGCACCGCCGCCCGGCTCCACCCCGGGCGTCACCCCGGGAGCGGCACCCGACCCCACGGGATCGCCGCCCGCGTCCCCTTCCCCTTCCGCATTCGCATCCGCGTCCGCCGCTTCCGGCGCTTGAGCATCAGAAGGACTCGCAGCCATGGCCCACTTCGCAGTGCGCATCCCGGGTGAGGGACTCGCCGAGATCAACGGGGAGCTGCTGGCCGTCGAGCAGGGCCGGTCCGTGCACGAGGCCGTGCTGGACCGTCTGCAGCAGTACGCGCAGGAGCGCTCCGCCGCGGTCGAGGCCACGGTCAACGACGGCCCCGGAGGGGCGCACTTCGTCCTCCAGGTGGCACCCGACGGCTCCAGCCGCCTGCTCGACCCGACGGAACGGGCGCCGTCCACGGACCACCCCTCCGAGCCGGCCGCCCCGGGGTCCGCGGTGCAGGCGGCCCCTTCGGAGCCCTCGGCGTCCGCCGCCACACCGACGCAGCTCACCCCGGGACCGGCAAGACCGGTGGCCGCAGCCGGACCGGCCGTCCCCGGGCCCGCTGCCCCAGGCTCCTCCGCACCCGCCGGCGCTCCCGCGCCGGCTGTGCCCGGGCCCTCCGCCCCGCGACCCGCCGCACCCGTCGGCACCGCTGCCGCACCGGCCGGCCCGGTGCCCGCCGCCCCGGGGCCCTCCGCACCCGCCGGCGCAGCCGATCCCGCCACACCGGCATCCGCCGCCCCCGTCGCCGCCCCCACGTCGGCGGTCGCCACGGCGATCGCGCGGGCCCGGGCCGCCGCGACAGCACCGCCCGGGCCCGTCCCGTCCCCGGCCCCGGTCCCGTCCGCGCCACCTCTTCCGTCCGCGGAACCGGTTGCGTCCGCGGCCCCCGCCCCGGCTCCCGCCGAGGCCGCGCCCCCGCCGCCCTCCCACCCCCTCCCGTGGCAGCTCGCCCACCGGGTGGCGCACATCAACGCGCTCGCGGCGGCGGGGCGTCTGCGTCAGGCGTCCGGTGAGGTGACCGCCCTGCGCGAGGAGCTGACGCGCACGGCGGGCACGGAGCATCCGGACGCGCTGGAGGCCCGCGCCATGGAGGCGTACCTGGCGCACCTGCGCGGGGACCACCGGGAGGCCACGGTGCTGGCCCTGTCGGTGGCCCGCATCCTGTGCGGCGCCGGCGACCCGCAGGCACCGGCGGCGGTGGCACGGGCGGCAGCCGCGTGGCAACGGCTGGAGGACGACCGTGCGGCGGAGATCCACGGCAGGGAACTGCTGCACATGTGGGGCAGGTTGCGCGCCGGCGGCCGCCTCACACCGGCGGACGAACACCTGGCCCACCGGGTGTTCGCCCACGTGGAGGCGCTGTCGTCCTGCGTGTGACCGGGGCGGACGCCGTACGGGCGGACGGGCGATGTACGAGCCGTCGATCGAGCGTCAAACGAACGTGGAACCGCCCTGACCACACTCCGTTGCACCGAAGGCCCCGGTTCCGGTCGGCGCGGCCGGCCGGGCCACCCAAGGAGCAGGAGCAGACCATGAACGTGACGGTGATCGGGTCGGCGAGCGCGGTGTCGCCCGAGGAGCGGGCGCTGAGGAACCTCTACCTGGAGCACGGCCCTGCCCTCTACGCGTACGTGCTGCGCATGCTGGGCGGGGACACCCACCGCGCGGAGGACGTCCTCCAGGAGACGCTGCTGCGCTGCTGGAACAAGCAGACGCTGGCCGACGGCGAGGGCATGGCCGTCCGGCCCTGGATGTTCCGCATCGCCCGCAACATCGTGATCGACGCGCACCGTACGAAGACGGCGCGCCCGCAGGAGATAGGCGGCGCGAGCTGGCTGACCGAACTGGGCAGCGACGCCGACGACATCGAGCGCATGCTGTCGTCCATCGTCCTGCACGACGCCCTCCGGGCGCTGACCCCCGCCCACCGCGAGGCCCTCGAGGCCACCTTCTTCGCCGACCGCACCACCCAGCAGGCGGCCACCGCCCTGGGCGTCCCCCAGGGCACGGTGAAGTCCCGCGTCTACTACGCGCTGCGCAGTCTCAGAACGGCCCTGGAGGAGCGCGGCGTGCGCTGACCCGGGCGCCCGTGCCCCGCCCGGCCGGCCTGCGGCACCCGGCAGTGCACGGCGGCCAGGCACCCGGCGCACGGCCTACGGCAGTCCGAACACGTCCGGATCCGACGCCAGCTCCCGGAAGACCGCAGCGGGATCGGCGACGAGCCTGCGCCGGCGCAGGTCCAGGATCCCGCCCACGGCCGAGATCTCGGCGGCCACCGTGCCGTCGGACTTCAGCACGGTCTGCTCGATCCGGAACGTCTTGCCGCCGCCCCACTCGAAGGCGCACGTGACCTCCACCTCGTCGCCCGCGAGGAGCTCCCGCCGGTAACGGATGGTCGTTTCCAGGGCGACCGGGCCGACGCCGCTGCCGATGAGGGCGGACTGGCTGATCCCCCCGGCCCGCAGCAGCGACCAGCGGGCGTGCTCCGCGTAGTTCAGGTAGACCGCCTGGTTGAGGTGGCCCTGGACGTCCGTCTCGTATCCACGGACGGTCACAGGGACGGAAAACGGCTCGCTCACGGCTTCCCCTTCTCGCGCCGGCTCCTGCGCGCCCAACGCTCATGCACCACACAACGATCCGTCGATCTTGGCATGCTCATCACGCCCGGCGCGGCGAAGCCAGCAGATAGCGGGTCCCGGTGCGCGGCGCGCGGTGCTCGCTCACCTGCCAGCCCGCCGCCTCCAGCGTGGCCGCGCAGGCCCGCAGTGCCTCGCCGTCCGGCTCGTACACGGCGACGGCCTCCGGCTGCGGAGTCTCCCGCACCCGGTAGCCCGCCTCCTCCGGGCCGGCCGGCCGGTGGCCCGCCGCCTCCAGCGCGAGCGCGGCGGCCCGCACCAGGTGCGTGCGCTCCCAGCCGCACGGCCGGTCCGCCGCCCCGTCCGGGTTGGTCATCCGGCGCAGCTCCAGCAGCCCCTGCCAGGCGCTGTGCACCTCGCGCCGCCGGCCGGGCCCGGGCGGTGGCGGATCCGGCTCACCGCCGGTGCGGGCCGCGAACACGCCCGTCGAGGCGGGGGGCTGCCCGGACCCGGCGGACCCGGCGGGCCGGGCGGGCCCGGGCGCCCGGGTGATGCCCTGGCGTACCCGGTGTCCCTCCGGCGTCAGGAAGTACTCGTGCGGCGGGCGGGGGTGGCGGAAGGCGAGCCCTCGCCCGACCAGCGCGGCGAGCTGCGCCTCGGTACCCCGCAGCCGTCCGGTCACGGGGTCGGCGGCGTCGATGACACGCCGCTGGGCGGCGGTCGGCGGTCGGGTCACGGCGTGCTCCTCTCCGGCCGGTCTCGGGCACTGGCCCACCTGCTCGAAGGCTACGACCCGCCACTGACACCGCGCCTACTGGCGGTAGCCGCCCAGGAACCGTCCGATCCGCCCGATCGCCGCCTCCAGGTCGTCGGCGTGGGGCAGCGTGAGGATGCGGAAGTGGTCCGGCGACGGCCAGTTGAAGCCGGTGCCCTGCACCACCTGGATCTTCTCCCGCAGCAGCAGGTCCAGGACGAACTTCTCGTCGTCGTGGATCCGGTGCACCTTGGGGTCCAGGCGCGGGAAGGCGTACAGGGCGCCCTTCGGCTTCACGCAGGTCACGCCGGGGATCTCGTTGAGCTTCCGCCAGGCCGTGTCCCGCTGCTCCAGCAGCCGCCCGCCCGGCCCGGTCAGCTCGCTGATGGACTGCCGGCCGCCGAGCGCGGCCTGGATGGCGTACTGGGCGGGCGCGTTGGCGCACAGCCGCATGGAGGCCAGCATGGTGAGGCCCTCCAAATAGTCCCTGGCGTGCTGCTTCGGGCCGGTCACCACCAGCCAGCCGGAGCGGAAGCCGGCCACGCGGTAGGTCTTGGACAGGCCGCAGAAGGTGAGGACGACCAGGTCGGGGGCGAGCGCGGCGGCCGGGTGGTGTACGGCGCCGTCGTAGAGGATCCGGTCGTAGATCTCGTCGGCGAACACCATCAGGCCGTGGCGGCGCGCGAGGTCGAGGATGCCCTCGACGATCTCCTTGGGGTAGACGGCGCCCGTGGGGTTGTTCGGGTTGATGATCACGACGGCCTTGGTGCGGTCGGTGATCTTGGCGGCCATGTCGTCGAGGTCGGGGTACCAGTCGGCCTGCTCGTCGCAGAGGTAGTGGACCGCCGTGCCGCCCGCGAGGGTGGTCACCGCCGTCCAGAGGGGGAAGTCCGGCGCGGGGATCAGGACCTCGTCGCCGTCCTCGACGAGGGCCTGTACGGCCATCGACACCAGTTCGGACACGCCGTTGCCGAGGAAGACGTCGTCGACACCGACCTCCAGGCCCAGCGTCTGGTAGCGCTGGGCGACCGCGCGGCGGGCGGAGAGTATGCCGCGCGAGTCGGTGTAGCCGTGCGCCTGGGGCAGCATCCGGATCATGTCCTGGAGGATCTCCTCCGGCGCCTCGAACCCGAACAGCGCGGGATTGCCGGTGTTCAGGCGCAGCACGCTGTGGCCGGCCTCCTCCAGCGCGTCGGCGTGCTCGATCACCGGGCCGCGGATCTCGTAACAGACCTCGCTGAGCTTGCTCGACTGCCGGAACTCCATGCGCCGCATCTCCTCTGCCGACTGTGTCGCTTGGTTTTACCAAGTGGGCGCTTGGAAAGTCCAACAACTTGTCTAGACTGCGTCGCATGCCACCTCGCCGAAGCTACGACCAGTACTGCTCCGCCGCCCGTGCGCTCGATGTCGTCGGCGACCGCTGGACCCTGCTGATCGTCCGGGAACTGCTCGCCGGCCCCCGCCGCTACACCGACCTGCACGCGGACCTGCCCGGCGTCAGCACGGACGTACTCGCCTCGCGGCTGAGGGACATGGAGCGCGACGGCCTCGCGACCCGGCGCCGGCTCCCCCCGCCCGGCGCGGCGAGCGTCTACGAACTGACCCCCAGGGGGCGGGGGTTGCTGCCGGTGCTGCAGGCCCTGGGGGAGTGGGGGCAGGACGAACTCGGCGAGCGCCGCCCGACGGACGCCGTGCGGGCGCACTGGTTCGCGCTCCCCCTGCTGCGCCTGCTGGACGGGGAGGGGCTCGTCGAAGTCCGCCTGGAGGAGGGGCGGTTCCACCTGCACGCCGGTGCCGGGGAGGGACCCGTGTACGGCGACGGGCCCGCACCCGGCGAGCCCGACGCCCTGCTGGTCCTGGACACGCAGACGTGCACGGCGCTCAGCCGCGGGGAACTGGACCTGGCCCGGGCCGTACGGGAGGGCCGGGTCGAGGTGACCGGCGAGGGCACCCTGGCCAAGGCCCTCCGCGAGGCATGACGGAAGGCCCGCACGGGGCGGGCCTTCCGAAGGCGGGCCGGGGGGCGGGCCCGTCAGGTGCCCGGCGGTACCCGGGCCGGGCGGCCCGGGCCGCGGGTCAGCGCGTACCCGGCGACCCCGGCCAGCGCGGCCAGCGCGCCGCCCACCGCGGTCCACACCCACCGGTCCGACCACCAGCCGGACGCCCAGCCGTCCTCGGGTTCGAGTCCGGCCAGTACCGCCGCGTCCTCCCGCTCGTCCTCCGCCCCGGTCGCGATCCCCGGCACCAGTGGCTCGGCCAGCGAGCCGTCCACCGCGGCCGCGCCGCCGACGTCCTCGGCATCCACCCGGACCCGGGTGCCGACCGGGAGGCCGAGGTCGGCGGTGGCGACACCGGTGGCGGTCAGCCGGACGTAGTACGTGCCGGGCAGCGGGTCGTTCGCCCACGGTTCCGACCAGGCGCGGACCGTGCGCAGCACGCAGACCAGCTCCACGGAGGCCGCGTCCGCCGCCGCGGTGCGCGTCTGCGCCCCGTACCGGCAGGCCTGGCGGCGGCGCAGACCGTCGTAGACGTCGACCTGCCAGGTCTGGGGGGCGTGGGCGTCCGGCAGTCGCACCGTGGCCCTGACGGTGGGGCGCTGCCCGGTGTCCGCGGGGAACGACCAGTACAGGTAGTCGCCGGTGGAGCCCTTCGCGGTGGCCTCCTGCCCCTGCTCGACCTCCGTCGCCGTGCGGAACGAGGTGCCCGCCCGCGTGGGGGCGGAGGCGCCGTCCCGCGACGGACTCGGGGAGGCGTCGGCCGCGGCCGGGGCGGCCGCCAGGCCCAGGGTCAACGCAACGCTCAACGCGCGTGCCACTCGCATCAGTTGGTCCTCCAGACGGCGACCCGCCAGCGCGACAGCCAGCCCCAGACGAGACCGGCGAGGAAACCGGTCAGGATCAGTACACCCAGCAGCCACCAGCCGCGGCCCAGGCCGAAGGCGGCCACGTCGGCCGCCCCGTCCGGCCCGTCCACGACGTCGATCGTCAGCTCCAGCGGCAGACCGGGCGTGGTCTGCACGCCGGAGGCCGCCGAGAAGGAGTGCGAGACGGCCAGGCAGACGGCCTCGGCGGGCGCGTCCTTCTCGTCGCCGGCGGCCTTCGGGAAGCGCAGCCCCGTCGAGATGACGTCCGTGCGGCCGGTGCCCGCCGCCTCGCCGCGCACGATCTCGCGGCCCTTGACCGTGACGGCCCGCAGCAGCAGGCCGTAGCCCGGGTTCACGGCCCGGTCGGCCGCCACGCTCACCGAGGCGCGCAGCTCCTTGCCCGGCGGGACGTCCACCCGGTACCAGCGCTGCTGCCCGAACTCCTCCCGGTCCGTGTACAGGCCCGACTTCAGGGCCGGTGCCCCGGCGCACCGGCCGGCGCCCCGCGCCGGCACGGGCGTCACCACCGGATCGGCTGCCCGTTCCACCAACTCGTTGACCCGGTCGGTGAGTTCGTCCTGGTGCTCCACCGAGGTGTAGGTGCCGCCGGTGGCCTCGGCGATGCAGCTGAGCTGCCGGCTCAGCTTGGCGGTCGGCACCAGGCCGAGGGTGTCGATGGTCAGCCCGATGCCCTTGGCGGCGATCTCGCGGGCGACCTCGCACGGGTCGAGCGGGGCGCAGGTGTCCTCGCCGTCGCTGATCAGCACGATCCGCTTGGAGCCGTCGCCGCCGTCCAGGTCGTCGGCCGCCTTCAGCAGGGCCGGGCCGATCGGCGTCCAGCCGGTCGGGGCGAGCGTGGCGACGGCCGCCTTCGCCTCGGTGCGGTCGAGCGGCCCGACCGGGTAGAGCTGCGCGGTGTCCTTGCAGCCGGTCCTGCGGTCGTCACCCGGGTAGTTGGCGCCGAGGGTGCGGATGCCGAGCTCGACCTCCTCGGGCGTCGCGTCCAGCACCTCGTTGAACGCCTGCTTCGCGGCGGCCATCCGCGACCGCCCGTCGATGTCCCGGGCCCGCATCGAGCCGCTCACGTCGAGGACGAGGTCGACCTTGGGGGCGTCCCGGCCCGTGGGTTCGCCGGCGGCCGCCCCGGCCGGGACGGCGATCCCGGCGGCCAGGGCGGCGAGCAGGACACAGGCGCCCGCCATCAGCCGTGTACGTGTGATCATCGGCGGATCCTATTGATCACCCGGGCTGTTGGCCAAAACGGCGTTCAGCGCAGCGGATTGGGCAGTTCCGCCCACTGGTCCCCGGGCGTCAGCGGCGAGAGCCGCATCAGCGTCAGCGCCTTGGCGGGCAGGGACTCCGCCCGCAGCGCCGCGAGGTCCGGACCGTCCGGGAGGTCCCGTACGGCCGTCTCCAGCGCCGTCGCGAGCGCCGCGCCCGACCCGGCCGTGCCGGCCAGCGCGCCGGCCACGAGGGAGCCGAACAGCTTGCGGCGCAGGGCGCGTTCGTCGTCCGTGACCATGCGGGCGGGCAGCTCGGGCACCGTGATGCCGTGCCGGGCGAGACGGGCCGGGCTGACGCGGATGTCGGCCAGGTCGCGGTAGACCAGCCGCAGCGGCTCGCCCGCCGCGGAGAGGACGACCAGGAGGTTCTGGCCGTGCGCCTCCAGGGCCACGCCCAGCTCCAGCAGCCGCAGCCCGACGGTGAGGGCGAGCCGGGCGAAACCGGCCAGCCAGGCGGCCGAGCGGGGCAGTTCGGTGGTGGCCAGGGCCGCCACCGGCAGCACCCGCTCACCACCGCCCGCGTACCCCTGCGGCGACTCCCGCAGCACGGCCGCGAAGTCCGGGGAACCGGCCGCCGCCGCACCCAGGGTGCGGGTGACGTGCAGCAGCCCGTCCGTGCGCGCGGCCGCGACCTCCGCGAAGTCCGACAGCAGCGCGGAGGCCGCGACGGAGGGCAGCGAGATGTCCCGCACCGAGGACGTCAGGCGGGCGCTCAGCGAGGTCTTGACGTGCGGCCCGCCGGGCAGGGCGAGCGTGCGCAGGGACATCAGCGGATACGCGGGGCGGCACTCCTCGCTCGTCCGCTTCAGCACGTGCGCCGCCTGCCAGGGGTGCACCGGCAGCACCACGTGCGCCCCGTCCCGCAGCTCGTCCGGCCACACGCCCGTCACCAGGCACTCCGCCGCGGGCACCGGCACCAGTGCGAGGTCCACGACCGGCCGGTGCTCGGGCCCGTAGGCGAGCTGGTCGGCGACCGAGAAGCCGGGCCGGGAGCGACACGTCGGGTGGAAGGGGTGCCCGTCGACGATCCGCTGCTCCCACTCCCAGTCCCGCTCCGGCCAGCCCGGGCCGCCGTCCTCCCGCCCCGCTCGCGACAGCGCCAACGACGCGACGCTGTGCCCGAGCTCGGCCGCGAACGAGGCCGAGTGCGGCACGCCGAGGCCGGCCACCAGCCGCGCCGGATCGGCGTACTGCGTCCCGTCGAGCCGTACGGCGGTGACGTACGCCCCGGTCGCGTACGGATCCGGCAGCGGACCGTGCAGCCGGCGGCCGTCGGACAGGGAGAGCGTCACCGCGTCCCGGCCCCGCCGCCGGCCCGCCACCCAGGGCAGTGGATCATGGGTCAGGCCGCGCCACAGGCGGGACAGCACGGCCGCCCGGGCGCCGGGCAGTTCGGCCTCGTACCGCGGCAGGAGCCCGGGCCGTACGACGGACAGCTCGTCGGCGACCTCGGTCTCGGCGCTGGGGGGACAGTGCACGGGCGGACTCCTCGGGTACGAATAGGGCGTCACAGCGGAATGGCGACGACCGACATACTGATCATCTCCGCCCGGAACGCTGGAAGGACCGTAGGGACGAGTGGAACGCGTGGACCTCATGCCCCCGCCCGCCGACGACGACTCGGCCCACGGTGACGACCCGGCCACCGGCCGCCTCGCCGACGCCTACGCCGCCGTGCCCCTGCTCAACTGCCTGGTGCGCGAGATCGCCCGGCCGGTGCGCGAGGAGGGCGCACACCGCGTCTACCGGCTGCCCGGCCAAGGGCGTCTGCTGCGCGTGCGCGGAACCCGCCGGCCCGCCGAGCCCGAGGTGGAGGTGGCGGGCACCTGGCAACGCCTCGACCACGCCGGCCTGGTCGAGCTGGTCGCCGGGGAGCTGCGCCGGCGCACGGGGCTGGCCAACCCCGACCTGCCCGCCGAGATGACCGACAGCCGGGACGCCGTGGCGGCGCTGCTCACCGCCCGCGCCGGAGCCGCCCCGCCCGAGGACCTCTACCAGCGGTCGGAGCAGTGCCTGCTCACCGGCCACACCCACCACCCGGCTCCCAAGGCCCGCGGCGGCGGCCCCGCCGCGGCCTGGCTGCCGTACGCGCCCGAGGCGCACGCCCGCTTCCCGCTGGTCCTGCTCGGGCTGCGCGAGGACACCCTCGTGGAGGAGGGCGACACCTCCGCCCTCGACACGCTCGGCACGGCCCCGCCCGGCTACCGGCTGCTCCCGGCCCACCCCTGGCAGCTCGACCTGGCCGCCCGGGAGCTGGCCCCCGCCTTCGCGGACGGCAGGCTCCTGCGGCTCGGCACCACGGCCTTCGACACCTGGCCGACGGCCGCGATCCGCACCGTCCACGCCCCCGGGCGGGACCTCTTCCTGAAGTTCAGCCTGGACGTGCGCATCACCAACGACATCCGCCGGCTGTGGCGCCACGACCTGCTCGCCCTGCGCCGGACCGACACCGCGGTGCGCGCGGCCTTCGCCGCCCACGACGGCCCGCCCGGCTGGCTCGCCGACCGCGGCTACCGCACCGCGGACTTCGCCTTCGAGGCCCTGGCCGTCCTGGTCCGCGACGGCTTCGGCGGCCGCCTCCTGCCCGGGGCGACCCCGCTGCTGGCGGCCGGGCTCGTCGAGGGCTTCGACGGCAACCCGCTCGACCGCGTCACCGACCCGGAGGCCTGGTGGCGGGCCTACCTCGCCCACGCGGTGCCCCCGGTCCTGGCGGCCTTCGCGGGGCACGGCGTCGTCGTCGAGGCGCACCTGCAGAACACGCTGGTCGCCGTGGACGCCGACGGCATGCCCGTGCAGGTGCTGTACCGGGACGCCGAGGGCGTGAAGCTGCTGCCGGACGTGGCGCGCGCGGCCGGCTGGGAGCGGCTGGTGTACTGCCTGGTCGTCAACCACCTGACCGAGATCGCCGGGGCCCTCGTCGAACGCCGTCCCGGATTCGACCCCTGGCCCGCCGCCCGCCGCGAACTCGCCCGGCACGACCTGCCGGAGATCCCCGCCCTGCTCGCCTCCCCGACGCTGCCCGCCAAGACGAACCTGCTGCTGCGCTGGACGGGCGCGGACGGCGCCGACGCCCGCTACCTGCCGCTGCCCCACCCGCTCGGGCGGCCCGCCGCCCGCCCCGGAGCCGTGGAATGATGACCGGCGACAAAGGCGACGGCGGACGAGGAAGCCGGTGTGAGTCCGGCGCGGTCCCGCCACTGTGATCGGCGAGCCGGTCCCGACAGGCCACTGCCCGCGAGCGGGTGGGAAGGCCGGGACCGGCGGCGACCCGAGAGCCAGGAGACTCACGCGGTCGCCTCCTCCACGGACCACCGGGGCGGATCTCCCCGGAGAGAGGGCAGGTGCGGCATGCCCGCGACGCCGGCCGGCGAACCCCTGGACGACACCCCGGGCGGCTCCCCGCCGTGCCGTGTCGTCGTCTGCCGGGACTGCTGCTGCGGCAGCCCCAAGGTGACCGGTGTCGACCACGCGGCCCAGACCGAGCGCCTGCGCGCGGCGGCGCCGGTGCGGATCTCCGACTGCCTGGACGTCTGCGACCAGGCCAACGTGGTCGTGGTGCAGCCGTCCGCCGCGGGCCGGGCCGCCGGCGCCCGGCCGGTCTGGCTGGGCCTGGTCAACGACCCGGCCGCCACCGAGGACGTCGTCTCCTGGGTCCGGGCCGGCGGCCCCGGAGTCGCCCCGCTGCCCGACATCCTCGACCTGTACGTCTTCAGCCCACGGGCGCGGCGCGACGGGGACCGTCCCTGACACCCGCTCAGGCCGCCCTGCGGCCGCGGACCAGCAGCCACAGGAAGTACGGGGTGCCGATCACGGCCGTCATCAGGCCGGCGCCCAGCTGGGCCGGGGCGATCACCGTGCGGCCGACGAGATCGGCCGCGCACACGAGGGCGGCGCCGAGCAGCACGGCGACCGGCACCACCCGCACGTGCCGCCGGCCCACCAGGGCCCGGGCCGCGTGCGGCGCGACCAGGCCCACGAAGCCGATGGTGCCGGCCGAGGCCACGGCGGTCGCCGCCAGCAGCACGCCCACCACCAGCAAGCCGAGCCGGGCCCGGGGCAGCCCCAGCCCGAGCAGGCGCGGGGTGTCCCCGTCCAGCGAGACGAGGTCCAGCTCGGTGCGCCGGGTGACCGCGACGGCCAGGCCCAGGGCCAGCACGAGCGCGACCGGCACGACGTCCGCCGTGGTCCGCCCGTACGTCGAACCGGACAGCCAGGTCAGCGCCTTCGTGGCGTTGAACGGGTCGGTGAGCACGATCAGCAGGCTGATCAGGGCCGTCGATCCGGCCGCCACGCCGATACCGACGAGGACCAGTCGGCTCTGCTGGTAGCCGCCCCGGGCGGCGAGCCCGAACACGAGGGCGGAGGCCAGCGCCGCCCCGGCGAACGCCGCCGAGGCCACGCCCCAGGAGCCGGCGGCGGGCACGGTGGTCACCAGCAGCACGGCACCCAGCGCGGCGCCGCCCGAGACGCCCAGCACCCCGGGCTCCGCCAGCGGGTTGCGGGTCACGGCCTGCACCAGCGTGCCGGCCAGGGCGAGCGCGGCGCCCGCGCACAGCGCCGCGAGCACCCGCGGCACCCGGGTGTCCAGGACGAAGGAGACGGTCCGGCCGGCCCGCCCCTGCGCCCAGTTGGCGACGTCCCCGAGCAGGAGCTCGCTGTCGCCCAGCAGCACACCGGCGAGGGCGGCGCCGACGACGACGGCGGCCAGGGCGGCCGCCGTGGCCAGGAACGCGGTCCGGCCGGGGACGCGCAGCCGGTCCGGTGGTTCCACCCCGGCCGTGTCCCGCAGCCGCAGGGCCGTCGCCACCAGGAACACGGCGCCGACCAGGCTGGTGACGATGCCGGTGGGCACGCCGACCGCCGTGTCCGCGGGGATCATCGCGCGCAGCAGCACGTCCGAGCCGAGCACCAGCGCCGCGCCGGCCAGTCCGGCCGCGGGCAGCGCCGCCCGCGCGCGGGTGAAGCCCCGGAAGCGTCGGGCGAGCGGCCGGACCAGGGCGGGCGCGCAGAGCCCGACGTAGCCGAGGGGCCCGGCGAGCGTGACGGCGGCCGCGGACAGCAGTGCCGCCAGCACCACCACCGTGACGCGGGTGGCGCGCACCGGGACGCCGAGACCGCGCGCCGCGTCGTCGCCGAGGGCGAGCGCGTCGACCCGCCGGGCGACCAGCAGCAGCCCCGCGAGCCCCACGAGCGCGACCGGCAGCATCTGCAGCACGCCGTCGAAGCCGTTCTGGCCGATGCTGCCCTGGTTCCACTGGTAGAGGCCCTCCGTCTGCTGCGGGAACAGCAACAGCAGCCCTTCCGTGAGGGAGTTCAGGCCCAGCGCCAGCGCGGTGCCGGCCAGGACCAGCCGTACGGTGCCCGTGCCGAGGCCGGACAGGGCGAGCACCACGGCCGCGGCCACCAGACCGCCCGCGAAGGCCACGCCGGAGGAGGCGAGCAGCGGCAGGGAGACGCCGGTCGTGCCGGCCAGCCCGAGCGCCAGGTACGAACCGGCGTTGACCGCGAGGGTGTCGGGGGAGGCGAGCACGTTGCGGCTGACGGCCTGGAGCACGGCGCCCGCGATGCCGAGGACGACGCCGACCAGGACGCCGGCGGTCATCCGCGGCAGCCGCGAGGCGATCACCACGGACGCGTCGGCCGGATCGGCCTGCCCGGTCAGGGCCTTGACCACCTGCGCCGGCCCGACGGCGGCGGTGCCCTGGGTGATGTCGACGACCGCGAGGGCGGCGACGAGGAGGACGAGCCCGGCCGTCACCGCGGCCGTGCCCGACCGGGACGCGGCCGCGGGGGGACGGACGGCGGGGGGCGCTTCGGTGACGGCCATGACGGGCGTTACTTCGTCAGCGCGCCGACGAGGGCGTCGACGTACGCCTCCATCGAGCCGGGGCCGCCGAACATCCAGATGCCGTCGGGCAGCCGGTGCACCTCGCCCGCCTTCACGAACGGCAGGGAGGTCCACACGGCGTTCTCCTTCAGCTGCCCGGCGAACGGGTTGCTGGCCTTGTCGCCGTCGTTGCCGATGTAGGCGAACGCGGTGTCCTCCGGCAGGGCCGTGAGGCCTTCCACGTCGGTGGTGCCGAGGCCGTAGGCCGGGTCGCCCTTGACCTTCCAGGCGTTCTTCAGGCCGAGCTCCTCGTTGACGGACCCGATCAGGGAGCCGCTGGTGTACGGGCGGATGGAGACCTGGTTGGACGTGACGTACCCGTCGGCGAAGGCGACGGAGCTGCCGTCGAGCTTCGCGCCGGCGAGGGTCTTGCGGCCCGCGGCGACCTTGGCGTCGAAGCTCTCGCGGGCGGCCTCGGCCTTGTCGGTGGTGCCGGTGGCCTTCGCGATCAGGTCGAGGTTCTCGAACATCTGCCCGATCTGGTCGGAGGTGTCGGCCGACTTGGTCTCCAGGACGGGCGCGATCTTCCGCAGCTGCTTCACGGCCGCGTCCGGCAGGTCCGAGCTCGCCACGATCAGGTCGGGGGAGAGCGAGGCGATGGTGTCCATGCTGGGCTCGCCGCGGGTGCCGATGTCCTTGGGCTCGTTCTTCAGCGGGACGGCGGTGTCCCAGGTCCGGTAGCCCTTGACGTCGGCGACGCCCACCGGGTCGACGCCGAGGGTGATGAGGCTCTCGACCTCGTTCCACTCGGTGGCGACGACCTTCTTCGCCGGGCCGTCCAGCTCGACCTTCGCGCCCGTGGCGTCGGTGAGGGTGATGCCCTCGGAGGCCTTGCTCTCGGAGCTGTCGGCGGCCGGCTCGGTGGTGCCGCAGGCGGCGAGGGTGAGCGCCGCGGTGGTGGTGGCCGCAGTGAGCAGGAGACGTCTCATGAGGTGGTGCCGAGCCTTTCGCTACGGGCGGTGCGGGTGTGGTGGCGGCCGATCGGACGGGTCCGCAGCCGGCCGGTGAGGGGGTCGGTGTCGACGTCGATCCGGATGCCGTACACGGCGGTGAGGCGCTCCGGCGTCAGGACGTCCTCGGGTGGGCCGTCGGCGACGATCCGGCCCGCCTGGAGCAGCGTGATCCGGTCGGCGATCGCCGCCGCCTGGTCGAGGTCGTGCAGGACGACGCCCACCGCGATCCCGTGGTCGTCGGCCAGGTCGCGGACGAGGTCGAGGAGTTCGATCTGGTACCGCAGGTCGAGATAGGTCGTGGGCTCGTCCAGCAGCAGCACGCCGGTCTCCTGCGCGAGGCAGCTCGCCAGCCAGACCCGTTGCAGCTGCCCGCCGGAGAGGTGGTCGGCGCCGCGCCCGGCGAGGTCCGTGACCCCGGTCAGCGCCAGCGCCCGTTCCACCGCGGCCGCGGCGTCGGCGTCGGGACGGCCGAAGCGGCCCCGGTACGGGTAACGGCCGAACTCCACGAGGTCGCGCACGGTCAGTCCGCTGGGCGTGGGCCGGCCCTGGGTCAGCAGGGCCACGTGCCGGGCGAACTCCCGGGCGGACAGGGCCAGAGCATCGATGTCGCCGTCGATCCGCAGCCCGGCCCGGCGGGCCCGCTGCAGCCGGGCGACGGTCCGCAGCAGCGTCGACTTCCCGCTGCCGTTGGGGCCGACCAGGACGGTGACCCGACCGGGCCGCAGCGCGATCGCGGCGTCGTGCACGACGTCCACGCCGTCGTAGGAGACGGTCACGTCCGTGGCCGACAGCTCGTGCCCGCGCAGACGCCGTCCGCCGCCGGGTGCTTCACCAGATCTCACGTGGCGAAGGTTAGCCTAACCTAAGTGCAGGTCGGCAGGGGGGCCGGGTGCCGAGCTGCAGGAGCAGGGCAAGGCGGGGCGCCGGCCGCCGTCGCCCATGGGGTCGAAGAACCGGGCGCCGGTGAGGATGCGGGCCCGGCCGTTGACGCGCGGGACCTCCTCGCCGCGGCCGGGCGGATGATCGTTTCGACGGTCCTGCCGCCCGGTACGGTGGGGGCATGCTGACCGAGGTCACCGCCACCCGCTACATCGAGCCCCTGCGCTCCGGCGGTTCCGTCCCCGGGATCGTCGAGGCGGACGACCTGGGTACGTACGTCGTGAAGTTCACCGGTTCCGCGCAGGGCCGCAAGGCCCTGGTCGCCGAGGTGATCGTGGGCGAGCTGGCCCGGGCGCTCGGGCTGCGGTTCCCGGAGCTGGTCCTGGTGCACTTCGACCCGGCGATCGCGCGGGACGAGCCGCACCAGGAGGTGCGGGGGCTGCACGCGGCCAGCGCCGGTGTGAACCTCGGCATGGACTACCTGCCGGGCGCCCGGGACTTCACCCCCGAGGTGGCCCGGGCCTTCCCCGTCGATCCGCTGGAGGCGGGGCGGATCGTCTGGCTGGACGCCCTGACCGTCAACGTCGACCGCACGGTCCACAGCTCCAACCTCATGGTCTGGCCCACCCTGGGCGTGGCGCCGCCGCGCCTGTGGCTGATCGACCACGGCGCCGCCCTCGTCTTCCACCACCGCTGGGACGGCACCGACCCCGCCAAGTCCTACGACTTCCGCCACCACGCCCTCGGCCACTACGCGCCCGACGTCCGGGCCGCCGACGCCGCGCTCGCCCCGCGGGTCACCGAGGAGCTGCTGCGCGGGATCCTGGCGGAGGTCCCGGACCCCTGGCTCGCCGACGATCCGGCCTTCGCCACGCCGGACGCCGCCCGCGAGGCGTACGTGGCGTACCTCCACGCGCGCGTGCGGGCGTCCGCGGCGTGGCTGCCGACGGACTTCCCCAGCCGGGAGGAGCTCGCCGCCGAGGAGGCCCTGCGGGCGGCGCGCAACCAGCAAGGACGCCCCGCGTGGCTCAAGCAGGTCCCGGACCTGCACGGCAAGCCCGCGGCCCGACAGGATTGGTCGGTGCACCTCGGATGAGTGGCCGTGTCGAGATCGAGTACTGCACCCAGTGCCGCTGGCTGCCCCGCGCGGCCTGGCTGGCGCAGGAGCTGCTCACGACCTTCGAGGCCGAACTGACGGAACTGGCCCTGAAGCCCGGCACGGGCGGGGTGTTCGTCGTCCGCGTCGGCGACGAGGTCGTCTGGGACCGCCGCGCGCAGGGCTTCCCCGAGCCGACGGCCGTGAAGAGGGCCGTGCGCGACCGAGTGGCCCCGGGCAGGACCCTGGGCCACTCGGAGCGGTAGGAGCTCCTTCGGGTGGTGCCGGCTGCTCAGCCCTTGAGCTGCTCGTACGCCGGCAGCGTCAGGAAGTCGACGTAGTCCTCGTCGAGGGAGACCTGCAGCAGCAGGTCGTGCGCCCGCTGCCAGTTGCCCGCGGCGAAGGCCTCCTCGCCGATCTCGGCCCGGATGTTCGCCAGTTCCTCGGCGGCGACCTTGCGGGCCAGCTCGGCGGTGACCTGCTCGCCGTTGTCGAGGACGACCCCCGCGTTGATCCACTGCCAGATCTGCGAGCGGGAGATCTCGGCGGTGGCCGCGTCCTCCATCAGGTTGAAGATGGCGACCGCGCCCATGCCGCGCAGCCAGGCCTCGATGTAACGGATGCCGACCTGCACGGCGTTGACCAGGCCGGCGTAGGTGGGCCTGGCCTCCAGCGAGTCGATCGCGATGAGATCGGCCGCCTCGACGTGGACGTCCTCGCGCAGCCGGTCCTTCTGGTTCGGCCTGTCGCCGAGGACCTTGTCGAAGGACTCCATGGCGATGGGCACCAGGTCGGGGTGGGCGACCCAGGAGCCGTCGAAGCCGTCGTTCGCCTCGCGGTCCTTGTCGGCGCGGACCTTCTCGAAGGCGACCTTGTTGACCTCGGCGTCCCGGCGGGAGGGGATGAAGGCCGCCATGCCGCCGATGGCGTGCGCCCCGCGCTTGTGGCAGGTGTGGACGAGGAGTTCGGTGTAGGCCCGCATGAACGGGGCCGTCATCGTCACCGCGTTGCGGTCCGGCAGCACGAACTTCGCGCCGCCGTCCCGGAAGTTCTTGACGATGGAGAACAGGTAGTCCCAGCGGCCCGCGTTCAGCCCGGAGGCGTGGTCGCGCAGCTCGTAGAGGATCTCCTCCATCTCGTACGCGGCCGTGATGGTCTCGATGAGGACGGTGGCGCGCACGGTGCCCTGCGGGATGCCGCGGTAGTCCTGCGCGAAGACGAACACGTCGTTCCAGAGGCGGGCCTCCAGGTGGGACTCCGTCTTGGGCAGGTAGAAGTACGGGCCCTTGCCGAGGCCGAGCAGGCGCTGGGCGTTGTGGAAGAAGTACAGCCCGAAGTCGACGAGCGCGCCGGGCACCGGGGTGCCGTCGGCGTCGACGAGGTGCCGTTCGTCCAGGTGCCAGCCGCGTGGGCGCATGACGACCGTGGCGAGCTCCTCGTTCGCCTTCAGCGCGTAGGACTTGCCCGACCCCGGGTCCGTGAAGTCGATGTTCCGGGTGTAGGCGTCGATGAGGTTGAGCTGGCCCGTGACGACGTTCTCCCAGGTGGGCGCGGAGGCGTCCTCGAAGTCCGCGAGCCAGACCTTCGCCCCCGAGTTGAGGGCGTTGATGGTCATCTTGCGGTCGGTGGGGCCGGTGATCTCCACCCGGCGGTCGTTCAGGGCCTCCGGGGCCGGGGCGACCTGCCAGGAGTCGTCGGCGCGGATCGCGGCCGTCTCCGGGAGGAAGTCGAGCGTGGAGGTGCGGGCGATCTCGGCGCGGCGCTCGGCGCGGCGGGCGAGGAGTTCGTCACGCCGGGGTGTGAACCGCCGGTGCAGCTCGGCCACGAAGGCGAGCGCCGCTTCGGTGAGGACCTCCTCCTGCCGGGGCAGGGGCTCGGCGTCGACGATGGCCAGCGGGGACGGCGCTGGAGCGGACATGGACGGTCACTTCCTTCAGCGAGCTGTGAAGACGAGCCGGAGGTGGCACCCGGTGCCAGTCTTCCCGGATACGGCGTTCAGCGCCCGGGGAGCCGTCGGGCGCTTCTGAACAGTGGATAGTAGTTTCCTCATGGTGGAAGTTCAATCGTCTGTTGACGTCGAGATTCTCTGGGTCGAGGCAAGGTGGCGCTCCGTGCCACCCCGTTCACTCCAGGTGGACCAGGTCGGCCTCGGTGTCGATGTCGAAGGGCCGGGCCACGTCGGCGCACTCCACGAGCGTGAGCGACCGCCCGTGCTCTCGCAGGTAGGCGCGTGCCCCCCGGTCCCCGGTGGCAGTCGCGGCGACCCCCGCCCAGTGGGCGGCACCGAACAGCACCGGGTGGCCGCGCTCCCCGTCGTACGCGGCCGACACCAGGGACCGCTCGCCCGCGTGGGCGCCCAGCACCCGGGCCACCGCCTCGGGGCCGATGCCGGGCTGGTCGACGAGCGAGACCAGGGCCGCCCGCGCGCCCGTGCCGGCGAGCGACTCCAGCCCGGCCCGCAGGGACGTGCCCATGCCCTGTTCCCACGTGGGGTTGTCGACGAGGACGCAGCCCGTCAGATCGGCGCGGGCGCGCACCTCGTCCGACCGCGCGCCCAGCACCACGTGCACCCGGGCGCAGCCGCCCTCGCGCAGGACCCGCACCGCGTGCTCCACGAGCGGGCGCCCTCGGTGCGGGAGCAGCGCCTTGGGGCGTCCGCCCAGTCGCCGCCCGCCTCCCGCGGCCAGCAGCAGGGCCACGACATCCGCCCCGTCCGTCGTCTTCCTCGTCATCATGGATCCTGCATACCGCACGAGCTCGGCCCCGGACGTCACGCAGCGGAACAAGTCGATGACGCAATGGACTGGCGCCCGGCGGCCCGCGTCGTTTACTGTCGCCCGCACCGACCGGCCGGGTGGGCGGGCACTGCCCGGTGCGGAGGGCTTCGTGCCGGCACGGCACGCGCACGACGAGGTGCGAGGGGGAGGACTGTGTTGCGGAGCGTGGAGCGGAAGCGCCAGCGGCCGGTGACCGGCGGCGACGAGGACCCGCGGGTGACGGAGCTGCGCTCCGCCGTGGCCCGGCTGCGGCGCCGCCTCGCCGCCCATCCCGGCGAGTTCGCCGACCGGACCATCGCCGAGGAGGAACTGGCCGCCCTCGCGGCCATGGCCGCCGGCGGCGCCTCCGAGATCCCGCGGCTGCGCCGCTCCCTGCTGCTGATCGCCGGTGCGATCGGCTCGGTGAGCGCGCTGTCCCCCGGCCTGGCGGAGGTCCGCCGGGCGGTGGATCTGTTCGGGGGACCGGTGCGCGGGCAGGGGTAGCGCGGTCCGCGAGCCGCTACGGGAAGGGGCCCCGGTAGCCGCCGTGCGCACCGCGGGGCTCGAACTCCCCGCACAGGTGGGTCTCCTGCACGAATTCCGTGAGCTCCGGCCAGAGCGCGAAGATGCCGTGCGGGCCGTGCTTGCCGTCGACCCGGCGGTAGCGGTCCTTCGCGTCCCGGAAGCAGGCCAGACCGGCCATCAGTCCGTGCCCCGCCGGGCTGTAGTCGGACCAGGCGCACGCGATACACGCCCGGAGCCGGGCCCCGGGCGGGAGCCGGCGCTGGATGCCGTACAGGGCCGCCTCGAAGTCGTCGTGGTCCGCCGGGTCGCCGTACGCGTGCCCGTCCAGTCGCAGGGCGGCGGTCAGGCTCTGCTCGTCCAGCCCCCGGCCCGGGGCCGGGCGGGGGTCGCCCAGCCGCAGGGCACAGCGCAGCACGCCCGTCCGGGTGCCCTGACCGGCGACGTCCACCCGCAGCGGCACCTCCCACTCCAGCAGGCACGAGCAGAGGTCACCGTCGAGGAAGCGGAACATCTCCTCGGGCGGCTCACCGCTGAGGGCGCCCAGCGCGTCCATCGACTCGCCCTCGAAGCGGACGCCCCTGATCGTCGTCCGGATCAGCTCCCGGCCGTCGGACTCGAAGACGACCTCCTGTGCTCCGTGCCGGTCGGTGTAGCGGCCCGGCAGGCGCTGTAAGCCGCTCATGCGGGATTCTGGCTGGCGAGTGCCCGCGACAGTTCACCGGCGACCTGCCGGAGCACCGGCACGATCCTCTCCGTCGCCGCCTCCGTGACCCGGCCCGCCGGGCCGGAGATGGAGATGGCCGCCGCGGTGGGGGAGTCGGGCACCGGGACCGCGAGGCAACGGACCCCGAGCTCCTGCTCGTTGTCGTCGATGGCGTACCCCTGGCGGCGTACGTCCTCCAGGGCCGCGAGGAACCCGTCGGGCGTCGTGATCGTCTTGTCGGTCGCGGCGGGCATGCCCGTACGGGCCAGCAGCGCGCGCACCTCCTCCGGCGGGAAGCCGGCCAGCAGGGCCTTGCCCACGCCCGTGGAGTGCGGCAGCACGCGCCGGCCGACCTCGGTGAACATGCGCATCGAGTGCTTCGACGGCACCTGCGCCACGTACACGATCTCGTCGCCGTCCAGCAGGGCCATGTTCGCCGTCTCGCCGGTCTCCTCGACCAGCCGCGCCAGGTACGGCCGCGCCCAGGTGCCCAGCAGCCGGGACGCGGACTCGCCGAGGCGGATCAGGCGGGGGCCGAGCGCGTAGCGCCGGTTGGGCTGCTGGCGTACGTACCCGCAGGCCACCAGGGTGCGCATCAGGCGGTGGATGGTCGGCAGGGGCAGCCCGCTGCTCGCGGACAGCTCGCTCAGGCCGACCTCGCCGCCCGCGTCCGCCATCCGTTCGAGCAGGTCGAAGGCGCGCTCCAGGGACTGGACCCCGCCGTTGGAGGAGGACCGGGCGGAGTCGGTGGTGCTGGCGCTGGACGTCGGCACGGCGCGTTCCTTTCGGGACTGGCGGAAGAGCTGAAGCCTACCCGGCAGCCGGTTGACTCCCCGCTTGTACGTAGCTACGTTCTGCTTGCTGGAAGTTTAATTCCGCTTTGTGGAAACGTCCAGCGTTGTTCGCGGAAGGGCGCCGCGGTCCAGTGTGCCCTTGACGACGCGCGTGAGGGAGTGAAGACTCCTTCAACAGAAAGTTGAATTTCGTTACGCGGAAACAGACGCCGCAACAGGCGTGGAAGTAAGGGGTCCGGGTGTCCGACGCTGAACTGGTGCTCCGCTCGACGCGTGTCATCACTCCCGAGGGGACCCGCGCCGCGACGGTCGCGGTCTCCGGCGGGACGATCACGGCCGTCCTCCCGTACGACGCCCCGGTGCCCGGCGGCGCCCGCCTGGAGGACCTGGGCGACCACGTCCTGCTGCCCGGCCTGGTCGACACCCACGTCCACGTCAACGACCCCGGCCGCACCGAGTGGGAGGGCTTCTGGACCGCCACCCGCGCCGCGGCGGCCGGTGGCATCACGACCCTCGTCGACATGCCCCTCAACTCCCTGCCGCCCACCACCACCGTCGCCCACCTGCGCACCAAACAGCGGGTCGCCGTCGACAAGGCCCACATCGACGTCGGCTTCTGGGGCGGTGCCCTGCCCGACAACCTCAAGGACCTGCGCCCGCTGCACGAGGCCGGTGTGTTCGGCTTCAAGGCGTTCCTGTCGCCGTCCGGCGTGGACGAGTTCCCGCACCTGGAGCGCGACCCGCTGGCCCGCGCGATGGCCGAGATCGCCGCCTTCGACGGCCTGCTCATCGTGCACGCCGAGGACCCCCGTCTCCTCGCCTCCGCCCCGCAGCAACCCGGCCCCCGGTACGCCGACTTCCTCGCCTCCCGGCCCCGGGACGCCGAGGACACGGCCATCGCCCAGCTCATCCGCGAGGCCAGGGCCCTCGACGCCCGGGTGCACGTACTGCACCTGTCCTCCAGCGACGCCCTGCCGATGATCGCCGAGGCGCGGGCCGAGGGCGTGCGCATCACCGTGGAGACCTGCCCCCACTACCTCACGCTCACCGCCGAGGAAGTCCCCGACGGCGCCAGCGAGTTCAAGTGCTGCCCGCCGATCCGCGAGGCCGCCAACCAGGACCTGCTCTGGCGGGCGCTGGCCGACGGCACCATCGACTGCGTCGTCACCGACCACTCCCCGTCCACCGCCGACCTCAAGACCGACGACTTCGCGACGGCCTGGGGCGGCATCTCCGGGCTCCAGCTGAGTCTCGCGGCGGTGTGGACCGAGGCGCGCAGGCGCGGGCACGGCCTGGAGGACGTCGTCCGCTGGATGTCGGAGCGCACCGCCGCACTCGTCGGGCTGGACGACCGCAAGGGCGCCATCGCCGCCGGCCGCGACGCCGACTTCGCCGTCCTCGCCCCCGACGAGACCTTCACCGTCGACCCGGCCTCCCTGCAGCACCGCAACCGCGTCACGGCCTACGCCGGCAGGACCCTGTACGGCGTCGTGAAGTCCACCTGGCTGCGCGGGCAGCGCATCGTCGCGGACGGCGAGTTCACCGAACCGAAGGGGCGGCTCCTCACCCGGACCCACTGAATCCCCTACCGGACACCGAAAGGACGAACTGATCACCGTGACGGCGATTCCCAGCTTCACCGGCGACGCGAACCCCTACGGAGGCGGCGACCCCTACGCGGACTACCGCACCGCCGACTTCCCCTTCACCCAGTACGCCAACCTCGCCGACCGGCGCCTGGGGGCCGGAGTGATCGCCGCCAACGACGAGTTCTTCGCCCAGCGCGAGAACCTGCTGGTGCCCGGGCGCGCCGAGTTCGACCCGGAGCACTTCGGGCACAAGGGCAAGATCATGGACGGCTGGGAGACGCGCCGCCGCCGGGGCGCGTCCGCCGAGCACCCCTGGCCGGCCGCCGAGGACCACGACTGGGCGCTGGTCCGCCTCGGCGCCCCCGGCGTCGTCCGCGGGATCGTCGTCGACACCGCCCACTTCCGGGGCAACTACCCGCAGGCCGTGTCCGTGGAGGGAACCCGCGTGCCCGGCTCCCCGTCGCCGGAGGAACTCCTCGGGGACGACGTGAAGTGGACGACCCTGGTGCCGCGCACCGCGGTCGGCGGCCACGCGGCGAACGGTTTCGCCGTCGCCGCCGAGCAGTGCTTCACCCACCTGCGGGTCAACCAGCACCCCGACGGCGGCATCGCCCGTCTGCGCGTGTACGGCGAGGTCGTCCCGGACCCGGCGTGGCTGGCGGCGCTCGGCACCTTCGACATCGTCGCCTTGGAGAACGGCGGCCGGGTCGAGGACGCGTCCGACCTCTTCTACTCGCCCGCCACCAACACCATCCAGCCGGGCCGCTCCCGCAAGATGGACGACGGCTGGGAGACGCGCCGCCGCCGCGACCGGGGCCACGACTGGATCCGCTACCGGCTGGCCGCCCAGGCGCAGATCCGCGCCCTGGAGATCGACACCGCCTACCTCAAGGGCAACAGCGCCGGCTGGGCGGCGGTGTCGGTCCGGGACGGCGAGGACGGCGACTGGCGGGAGATCCTGCCCCGCACCCGCCTCCAGCCCGACACCAACCACCGCTTCGTCCTGCCGGAGCCGGCCGTGGGCACGCACGCGCGCGTGGACATCTTCCCGGACGGCGGCATCTCCCGGCTGCGTCTGTTCGGCTCCCTCACCCAGGAGGGCACGACCCGCCTGACCGCGCGTCACCAGGAGCTCGGCGGCTGAACCGGCTCCACCAGCCCGTGGGGGCGCACCGGCACGACAGCACCGGTCCGCCCCCACGGGCCCGCCCCATGTGGCACGGGCCCCCAACCCCCGCACACGCGCTGTCCGGCGGGCCGCATGCGGTACGGGCGTCGGTCGTACCGCCCGGGTCGACGGGGCGTCTGCCGTGCGACCGAGTGTCAGCCGTACGGCAGATGTTGACGGTACGTCAGCCCGACCGCACGCGTGTCACGCGCGGTCGGACGTGCCGCACAGGCAGGGCGTGGCGCCGACGTGCGGCCACGTGCTTCACGCCGCGTGCCCGCCGTCCACGGCGAACTCCGCCCCCGTCACGAACGTGGCACTCGCCAGGTACGCGACCGTCGAGGCGACCTCCCCGGCCGTGCCGAAGCGGCCCAGCGCCGTCATCGCCGCCTGCCCGGCCGCGTAGGGACCGTCCGCCGGGTTCATGTCCGTGTCGATCGGGCCGGGATGGACGAGGTTCGCCGTGATGCCCCGTCCCCCCAGCTCTCTGGCCAGCGCCTTGGTCAGGCCGGTCAGCGCGGCCTTGCTCATCGCGTAGAGCGTTCCGCCCGGCCCCGGCACCCGCTGGGCGATGCAGCTGCCGACGGTGATGATCCGCCCGCCCTCGCGCATCAGCGCGGCCGCCGCCTGGGAGGCCAGGAAGACGCCGCGGACGTTCACCGCGAGGACCCGGTCCACCTCCGGGAGGGACAGGGTCTCCAGCGGCCCGAGCACCCCCACGCCCGCGTTGTTCACCAGCACGTCGAGCCCGCCCAGCGCCTCGGCCGCCGCGCGCACCACACCGGCGGCCTCGGCCGGGTCCGCCGCGTCCGCGCGCAGGGCCACCGCCCGCCGCCCCCGCGCCTCCACGGCCCGGACAACCTCCTCGGCCGCCTCCTTCCCGTGCACGTACCCGACCGCCACGTCCGCGCCCTCCAGGGCCAGCCGCAGAGCCACCGCCGCGCCGATGCCACGGCTCCCGCCGGTCACGAGAGCCACCTTGCCGTCAAGAGTTCCTGGAGAAGTCATGCCTCCATCCCAGCCGCCGGCCGGTGGCGGCGCTGGCGGCGAACGGACGTCGAGCTCACCGGCCCGGCCCGCCGGTCGGCCCAGCGATGAGTTGCGGGGCCCGACGGGGTCTGAACCGATGGCACCACGGCCTCACGACCCCACGGGACCCGGAAGGAAGGCACCCGCCATGGGCAAGATCGTCTCCACTCTCTTCGTCACCCTCGACGGCGTCTACCAGGGCCCCGGCGGCCCGCGGGAGGACACCCGCGGCGGTTTCACACACGGCGGCTGGAGCTTTCCGTACGCCGACGAGGACTTCGGCCGGTTCGTCAACGAGGTCTTCGCCCGCCCGGCCGCCTTCCTGCTGGGCCGCCGGACCTACGACATCTTCGCCACGTACTGGCCGAAGGTGACCGACCCCGCCGACCCGGTCGCCTCCAAGCTCAACTCCCTGCCCAAGTACGTCCCCTCCTCCACCCTGACCGATCCCGGGTGGGCGGGCACCACCGTCCTCTCGGGCGATCTCGCCGAGGAGGTCACCGCCCTGAAGGAGCGCACCGACGGCGAGGTCCAGGTGCACGGCAGCGGGGCCCTGGTCCGCTCCCTGCTGGCGTCGGGCCTCCTCGACACCCTCCACCTGCTGATCTTCCCGGTCGTGCTCGGCTCGGGCTTCCGCCTGTTCCCCGAGGGCGCCGCGCCGACCGCCTTCGAGCACGCCGGGGGCAGTGTCACCGGCGCGGGCGTGTCGGTGCAGACGTACGACGTGGCGGGCCGCCCCCAGTACGGCGAATTCGGACTGCCGGAGAACGTCCAGGGCGGGCCGGGCGCCCGGTAGCGGCAGGTGAACCACCCGAGAAGCACTCGCACTTGACGGGTGAAACCTTCGGCCTGCCCTCGCTTTGTCATTGACATGCCACTCTCTGTGCGCGTCATCATGAGCCCGTGAACCTCCCCCCACGCGCCTCGCGGCTCGGTGCGGCAGCCGCCCTCGTGTCCGCTCTCCTCGTCGGCGGTACCGCCACCGCCACCAGCACCGCCGAAGCGGCCCCCACCGCCGTCGGCGACATCTGCTACAGCGCCCTGCCGTCGCAGGCCCACGACACGCTCGACCTGATCGAGCAGGGCGGCCCCTACCCGTTCGACCAGGACGGCACCGTCTTCCGGAACCGGGAGGGCATCCTGCTCAGCCGGCCGTCCGGCTACTACCACGAGTACACGGTCATCACCCCGGGCTCCCCCACCCGCGGTGCCCGGCGCATCGTCACCGGGGAGCGCGGCCAGGAGGACTACTACACGGCCGACCACTACGCGTCGTTCGACCTCGTCGACCACGGCTGCTGAACCCGGCCGCCGCTCGGCGGACACCGGCCGGGAGCCCGTCGCGTCCGGCGGACCTCACCCGGACGTCCGGCTCCCGGCCGCCGCGAACAGGGCGACGCCCAGCACCAGCAGGGTGACGCTCGCGTAGATCTCGTAGCCGTCCAGGAACCCCAGGCGCTGCACCAGGCCCCAGTCCCAGTCGGTGAACTCGTGCACCAGGCCCGCCACGCCCTGCACCAGGGCGAGGAAGCCGAGGATCTCCAGTAGCTGCTTCATGCTCCCGAGCCTCGGCCAGCGGACCCCCCACCCACATCGGCCGCGGGACGAGCACCCCGGGACGGACGTCGCTGTTCCGGCCGGCCGGCGTCGCCGAAAGTCCGCGGCGGGACGACTTTGGTCGACGATCCGGCCCGCTGGGCCGTCAAACCGGTGCGGGCTGCGTAGATTCGTCGACCGTGAATGGTGAGAACGCGGGGCGGACCTCCCCGGTACCGACCGAGGAGACACCGGCGCTGTTCACCGGACGCCGGTGGTTCATCCCCTCCGCCCTGCTCCACGAGCTCGACCCCGACGCCGCGGGCGCCGGGCGGCGGCCCCGCCGCACCGCCCGCGACTGGGTCGTGGACTTCTCGTGCTTCCTGTTCGCCGTGATCCTGGGCGCGACGGCGCTCGACGCGCTCCACCAGAACCCGCGCGTCGGACCGGGGCTCGCCGTCGTGGACCAGGTGGTGGGCGCGCTGGCCTGCGCGGCGGTCTGGCTGCGGCGCCGCTGGCCGCTGGGGCTGGCGGTGGCGATGGTCCCCGCCACCTTCGTCTCGGACACCGCGGGCGGCGCCGGCATCATCGCGCTGTTCACCCTGGCCGTGCACCGCCCCTTCCGGTACGCGGCCTGGGTGGGCGGCGTCAACACGGCGCTGATCCCCCTCTACTACTGGCTGCGCCCCGACGTGGACATCCCCTACCTGGTGAGCGTGCCGTTCGCCATGCTGCTCACCGTGACGATCATCGGCTGGGGCATGTTCGTACGGGCCAAGCGGCAGCTCATGGTGAGTCTCAGGGACCGTGCCCGGCGGGCCGAGACGGAGGCGCGGCTGCGGGCCGAGCAGGCGCAGCGGCTCGCCCGCGAGGCCATCGCGCGCGAGATGCACGACGTGCTCGCGCACCGGCTGACGCTGCTCAGCGTGCACGCGGGCGCCCTGGAGTTCCGGCCGGACGCGCCCCCGGCGGAGACGGCCCGGGCGGCGGGCGTGATCCGGGAGAGCGCGCACGAGGCACTGCAGGACCTGCGGGAGATCATCGGCGTGCTGCGGACGGCCGGGCCGGACGACACCGGCCGGCCCCAGCCGACGCTGGGGGCACTGGACGCGCTGGTCGCCGAGTCACGGGAGGCGGGCATGAAGGTCGCCCTCGACCTGCGCGTCGACGAGCCGGACGCCGTTCCGTCGTCCGTCGGCCGCACCGCCTACCGGATCGCCCAGGAGGGCCTGACCAACGCCCGCAAGCACGCCCCCGGCACGGAGGTCACGGTGTCGGTCGGCGGAGCGCCGGGTGACGGCCTCACCGTCCGCGTGCGCAACCCGGCGCCCGTGGGGGACGTGCCCCCGGTCCCCGGCTCCGGACAGGGCCTGATCGGCCTGACGGAACGGGCGACCCTCGCGGGCGGCCGCCTGGAGCACGGCCCCACCCCGGGGGGCGGGTTCGAGGTGCGGGCGTGGCTGCCGTGGAGGTGAGGGCCGGAGCGTCCCCGGGGCCTGCCGTCGGCACCGTGTGCAGGCCCGTGGAGGGCCGGGCGCCGCGGCGGTAGGGCGACGGTGGCGCCGCCGCCGGTGCCGTACCGGCCGCCGCCTGGCTCGGGCGTGCCGGACCCCGATGCCTGTCTCCGACGGGGGAGGGTGTTCGGCGGGTGGCGCTGCCGTCCTGTCCAGGCGGGCCTTCCGCGAGTCGCGCCCGAGGGCTGCCGCCGGCCCGGGCCGGCCGGCCTTCTCCGGGGGTCCGGACAGACTGCCGCGCCGTGATTACGTAGGGGCCATGACTGCGATCAGACTCCTCCTCGTCGACGACGATCCGCTGGTGCGGGCCGGGCTGTCCCTCATGCTGGGCGGGGCCGACGGCATCGAGATCGTCGGCGAGGCCGCCGACGGCGGCGAGGTGGAGTCCCTCGTCGACCGCACCCGCCCCGACGTCGTGCTCATGGACATCCGGATGCCGACGGTAGACGGCCTCACGGCCACCGAGCGGCTGCGCGCCCGCGACAAGGCCCCGCAGGTGGTCGTCCTCACCACGTTCCACGCCGACGAACACGTGCTGCGGGCACTGCGCGCGGGCGCCGCCGGGTTCGTGCTGAAGGACACCCCGCCGGCCGAGATCCTCGCGGCGGTGCGCCGCGTCGCGGCCGGCGACCCGGTGCTGTCGCCCACGGTCACCCGCCAGCTGATGCGGCACGCCGCAGGCACCGCGGCCGACACCCGCCGCACCCGCGCCCGCACGCGCATCGCCGGGCTGAACGACCGCGAGCGCGAGGTCGCCGTCGCGGTCGGCCGGGGCCTGTCCAACGCCGACATCGCCGCCGGCCTCTACCTGAGCGTCGCCACCGTCAAGACGCACGTCTCGCGCATCCTGGCCAAGCTCGGCCTCAACAACCGCGTGCAGATCGCGCTGCTCGCCTACGACGCCGGGCTCCTGGACGAGGGGCAGCAGGAGGACGAGGGCTGAGCGGCGGGGCCCGCTCAGGCGAACGCGGCGGCGGCCCCGCCGGGTATCTCCACGAGCCGCACCGGCCTGCGCTCCCGGCGCGAGACCTCGCACGCCTCGGCGACCCGCAGCGCCTGCAGGGCCTCCCGCCCGTCGCAGGGGTTGGCCCGCCCGCCCCGCACGACCTCCACGAACGCGTTCAGCTCGGCTTCGTAGGCGGGGCCGAACCGCTCCAGGAAGCCCGTCCACGGCTTGTCCGCGGCCGGCGGCCCGGTCGGCTCGGTGGACGCGATCGGCGTGCGGTCGTCCAGACCCACCGCGATCTGGTCGCGCTCCCCGGCCAGTTCCATGCGCACGTCGTAGCCCGCCCCGTTCAGCCGGGCCCCGGTGACCGTGGCCAGCGTGCCGTCGTCGAGGGTGAGCAGCGCCGCGCCCGTGTCGACGTCCCCGGCCTCGCGGAACATCGAAGGCCCGGCGTCCGACCCGGTCGCGTACACGTCCACCACCTCGCGGCCGGTCACCCAGCGCAGCACGTCGAAGTCGTGGATCAGCGTGTCCCGGTACAGCCCGCCCGAGACCGGCAGCCACGCGGCCGGCGGCGGCGCCTGGTCGCTGGTGAGCGCCCGCACGGTGTGCAGCCGTCCCAGCCGGCCCGAGCGCACCGCCTCGCGCGCACCGGCGTAGCCCGGGTCGAAGCGGCGCTGGAAGCCCATCTGGAGCACCGTCCCGGCCGTCTCGACCTCGGCGATCGCGCTCAGCGTCCCCGGCAGGTCCAGCGCGATGGGCTTCTCGCAGAACACCGGCAGGCCCGAGCGTGCTGCCCGACCGATCAGTTCGGCGTGGGCCGACGTGGCGGTCGTGATCACCACGGCGTCGACCCCCCAGCGGAAGATCTCCTCCACACCGGGCGCCGCCGTCTCGCCCAGGCGATGGGCCAGGTCCTGGGCCCGCGCGGGATCGGCGTCCGTGAGGATCAAGGACCCCACGTCGCGGTGCCTGCTGAGGGTGTTCGCGTGGATCGTGCCGATGCGGCCCGTACCGATGACGCCGATGCGCATGGGAACAAAGTGCGGGCACGGCCCGCCCCTGTCAATCCGTATGTCCGGACAATCTGACTACACGACTTCCCGTCAACAACGCACGGAGCTACGCTCAGCGGGTGCCGAAACCAGAAGTGGACCCGACCGTGCAGCTCGAGCTCAGCGTGGACCGCAGCTCCCCCGTGCCGTTGTACTTCCAGCTGTCCCAGCAGCTGGAGGCCGCGATCGAGCACGGCACGCTGACGCCCGGCAGCCTGCTGGGCAACGAGATCGAGCTCGCCGCCCGGCTCGGACTGTCCCGGCCGACCGTCCGCCAGGCCATCCAGTCACTCGTCGACAAGGGCCTCCTCGTCCGCCGCCGGGGCGTCGGCACCCAGGTCGTGCACAGCCAGGTCAAGCGCCCCCTGGAGCTCAGCAGCCTCTACGACGACCTGGAGGCGGCCGGCCAGCGCCCCGCCACCAAGGTCCTCGTCAACACGGTCGTGCCCGCCTCCGCCGAGGTCGCCGCCGCCCTCGGAGTCGCCGAGGACAGCGACGTCCACCGCGTGGAACGCCTCCGCCTCGCCCACGGCGAGCCCATGGCCCACCTCTGCAACTTCCTGCCCCCCGGCCTGATCGACCTCGACACCGACCAGCTGGAGACCACGGGCCTGTACCGCCTGATGCGCGCGGCGGGCATCACCCTCCACAGCGCCCGCCAGTCGATCGGCGCCCGGGCGGCGAACCAGGCGGAGGCCGAGCGACTGGCCGAGGAACCGGGCGCACCCCTGCTGACCATGCAGCGCGTCACGTTCGACGACACGGGCCGCGCCGTGGAGTACGGCACCCACACCTACCGCCCGACCCGCTACTCCTTCGAATTCCAGTTGCTCGTGCGGACGTGAGAGGGACGCGCCACCCGGCTGCGCGGGCAGCGGCGCGACCGGCCCCGGCCCGCCCGCACCCGGCCATGACCCGCACCACCCCGCGCCCGCCCCGCTCCGCACGCACCCCCGCCGTGAGGCAGAATCGGGCGCGATGAGCACCTACCGCGACTTCACCGCCCCCATCGGTTCCCGCCGTGCCACCGTGCTCCGCACGGTCGGCACCAGGGAGCGCCGCTCACACCTGACGGCCCCCCGCGTGCCCACGGTCGGCATCGACATCGGCGGTACGAAGGTGATGGCGGGCGTCGTCGACGCCGACGGCAACATCCTGGAGAAGCTGCGCACGGAGACCCCGGACAAGTCCAAGAGCCCCAAGGTCGTCGAGGACACCATCGTCGAGCTGGTGCTGGACCTGTCCGACCGGCACGACGTGCACGCCGTCGGCATCGGCGCGGCCGGCTGGGTCGACGCCGACCGCAACCGGGTGCTGTTCGCGCCCCACCTGTCGTGGCGCAACGAACCCCTGCGCGACCGCATCGCCGACCGGCTCGCGGTCCCCGTGCTCGTCGACAACGACGCCAACACCGCCGCCTGGGCCGAGTGGCGCTTCGGCGCCGGCCGCGGCGAGGACCACCTGGTGATGATCACGCTGGGCACCGGCATCGGCGGCGCGATCCTGGAGGACGGCCAGGTCAAGCGCGGCAAGTACGGCGTCGCCGGCGAGTTCGGCCACATGCAGGTCGTGCCCGGCGGCCACCGCTGCCCGTGCGGCAACCGCGGCTGCTGGGAGCAGTACAGCTCCGGCAACGCCCTGGTCCGCGAGGCCCGCGAGCTGGCCGCCGCCGACTCCCCGGTCGCCTACGGGATCATCGAGCACGTCAAGGGCAGCATCGGCGACATCACCGGCCCGATGATCACCGAGCTGGCCCGCGACGGCGACGCCATGTGCATCGAACTGCTCCAGGACATCGGGCAGTGGCTCGGCGTCGGCATCGCCAACCTCGCCGCCGCCCTCGACCCTTCCTGCTTCGTGATCGGCGGTGGCGTCTCGGCCGCCGACGACCTGCTGATCGGCCCGGCCCGCGACGCCTTCAAGCGGCACCTCACCGGCCGCGGCTACCGCCCCGAGGCCCGCATCGTGCGCGCCCAGCTGGGCCCCGAGGCCGGCATGGTCGGCGCCGCCGACCTCGCCCGGCTGGTCGCCCGCCGCTTCCGCCGCGCCAAGCGCCGCCGTGTGGAGCGCTACGAGCGCTACGAGCGGTACACGCAGTCGCTGCGCAGCAGCCAGGAGACGCTGTGACCGCCTCCCTGCCCCACCAGGGCCCCTGGCCCGGCGGCCCGGACCGCCCGGTCGAGGACCGCCGCCACATGATCCGCCGCAGGGCGCTCACCCTGCTGACCATCGTGCTGCTCATCGGCATCCCGGCCGGGTACCTGGTGATCTCCGCCAACCAGAGCCGCGACAGCGGCAAGGACAAGGAGGCCAAGTACTCGGCGACCGGCCTCACCGAGGGCTGGCCCTCCAAGCTCCAGCGCCGCATCTACCAGGTGCCCATCCCGCATCCGGCCTGGCACGTGGCCTACTACGAGACCAACAACTGGAAGACCAGCCGCCTGTACGCCCAGTTCGAGACCAACACGGCCGGTCTGGACGCCTACCTGACCGGCCTGGGCGTGACCCGCGCGGATCTGAGGAAGGGCGACATCACGATCGGCGCCCGTGACCGGAAGATCACCGGCTGGAAGTTCCCCGAGGGCGACGGGTGGTACGGCTTCGTCCACCGGCAGAAGAACCCGGCGCCCACGCACGACGTCGTCGTGGACCTGTCCAACCCGGCGTACCCCTGGGTGTACGTCGTGTCCCGGACCGTGCCCTGACCCCGCTGCCGGAGCCGATTGTCAGACCCCGCCCGTAGAGTCGGAGACAACTGATCCGACAGGCGGGCGGGAGGTGGCAGGACGTATGGGCGACACGGCGGCGGTGGCCGAGCGGGCGGGGGACGCGACGGTCCCGGTCCGGCTCCCGGCCGTCTTCCTGCCCGCGCCGCTGCCGCGCGAGGGACGCGTCGCGTTCTGGGACCCCGACGGCGGACCGCTGCCAGCCCGCGCCACGGAACCGACCGACGACGCGCACCCGACCGACGCCACGGAACCGACCGACGCCATGGAACTGACCGTCGTCCGACGGCACGGATCGGCGATCCGCCGGCGCACCACCCCGGCGCTGTCCCTGCCGGTGGAAACGGCCCTGCCCCTGCTGGTCCGCGCCCGGCACGACCCGGCGGCCCACCCCGCCACCGCCTGCTGGGGCGCGGCCGCCCTGCACGCCCTGCGGCTCACCGCGCGCGGGCGGCTGCTGCCCGGCCTCACCGCCACCGGACACGACGCCTGGCGCGCGGGCCCCCTCGACCCGGACGACATCGCCCACCTGCGCGCGATCGCCGCCGCCCTGCCCTACGAGGGCCACGCGGTCCCGCTGCCCGGCCCGGGCCCGATCCTCCTGCCCGAGCCGGAAGCGCTGGTGCGCGCCTTCCTGGACGCGGTCGCCGACACGCTGCCGCGCACCCCGGCCGCGCCCCACAGCACCGGCCGCCCCTTCGCCGCCCGCGAGGCCACCCATCTGCCCGGCGCCCACGACTGGGCCGCCGAGGTCGCCGCCGGCATGGACGCGGGCGTGCGCATCTCGCTCCGCCTGGACCTGTCCGCCTACGACCTGTTCGACGACGCCTCCGCCGACGGCGCGCGCAGCGCCGGTGCGGCCGTCGTCCAGGTGCACAGCCTCGCCGACCCCACCCTCGTGGCCGACGCGGCGGCCCTGTGGGCGGGCGAGGCCGGTGACGCCTTCGGCCCTCGCGCGCGCGTGGACGCCGCCCTCGCGGTCCGCCGCGCCGCCCGGGTCTGGCCGCCACTGGACCGGCTCTCCGACCAGGACGTGCCCGATGTGCTGGCCCTGGGCGAGGAGGAGCTGAGCGACCTGCTCGGCATCGCCGCCACCCGGCTCGCCGCGGCCGGCGTCGCCGTGCACTGGCCGAGGGACCTCGCGCAGGACCTGTCCGCCACGGCGGTGGTCCGCCCCGCGCCAGGCTCCGCGACCGACGGCACCGGCTTCTTCGACAGCGAGGACCTGCTCGGCTTCCGCTGGCAGCTCGCGCTCGGCGGCGACCCGCTCACCGACGCCGAGATGGACGCCCTCGCCGAGGCGCACCGGCCGGTCGTCCGGCTGCGGGACCGCTGGGTGCTGGTCGATCCGGCCCTGGTCCGCAAGGCCCGCAAACGGGACCTCGGCCTGCTCGACCCGGTGGATGCGCTGTCCGTCGCCCTCACGGGCACGGCCGAGGTGGACGGCGAGACGGTGGAGGCCGTCCCGGTCGGCGCCCTGGCCACCCTGCGCGACCGCCTCACCGCCGGGATCCGCCCGGCCGCCCCGCCGCCCGGCCTGCACGCCACCCTGCGCGACTACCAGCTGCGCGGCCTGGCCTGGCTCGACCTGATGACCTCCCTCGGACTCGGCGGCTGCCTCGCCGACGACATGGGCCTCGGCAAGACCGTCACGCTCATCGCGCTGCACCTCAAGCGCGCCCGCCGGGAACCGACCCTGGTCGTCTGCCCGGCCTCGCTGCTCGGCAACTGGCAGCGCGAGATCAACCGCTTCGCCCCCGGCGTCCCCGTCCGCCGCTTCCACGGCCCCGACCGCAGCCTGGCCGGCCTGGACGGGGGTTTCGTCCTCACCACCTACGGCACGATGCGCTCGGCGGCGGCCGCCCTGGCCGAGCAGGCCTGGGGCATGGTCGTCGCCGACGAGGCGCAGCACGTGAAGAACCCCTACTCGGCCACGGCCAAGGCGCTGCGCACCATCCCCGCCCCGGCACGGGTCGCCCTCACGGGCACGCCCGTCGAGAACAACCTCTCCGAGCTGTGGGCCCTGCTCGACTGGACCACCCCGGGCCTGCTCGGCCCGCTGAAGTCCTTCCGCGCCCGGCACGCCCGGGCCGTGGAGACCGGCGAGGACGAGCAGGCGGTGGAGCGCCTGGCCCGCCTCGTCCGCCCCTTCCTGCTGCGCCGCAGGAAGTCCGACCCCGGCATCGTCCCCGAGCTGCCGCCGAAGACCGAGACCGACCACCCGGTCCCGCTCACGCGCGAACAGGCCGCGCTGTACGAAGCCGTGGTGCGCGAGTCGATGCTCGCCATCGAAACGGCCGAGGGCATGGCGCGCCGCGGCCTGGTGCTGAAGCTGCTGACGTCGCTGAAGCAGATCTGCGACCACCCGGCGCTGTACCTGAAGGAGGAGCACGCACCACCGGGCGACCGGCTCGCCGCCCGCTCCGGCAAACTCGCCCTGCTGGACGAGCTGCTGGACACCCTGCTGGCCGAGGACGGCTCCGCCCTGGTGTTCACCCAGTACGTCGGCATGGCCCGCCTGATCACCTCGCACCTGGCCGGCCGCGCGGTCCCGGTCGACCTCCTGCACGGCGGCACGCCCGTCCCGGAGCGGGAGCGCATGGTGGACCGCTTCCAGGCGGGCTCGACCCCGGTGCTGGTGCTGTCCCTCAAGGCGGCGGGCACGGGCCTGAACCTCACCCGCGCGGGTCACGTCGTGCACTTCGACCGCTGGTGGAACCCGGCCGTCGAGGAGCAGGCCACCGACCGCGCCTACCGCATCGGCCAGACCCAGCCGGTCCAGGTCCACCGCCTGATCACCGAGGGCACGGTCGAGGACCGCATCGCCGAGATGCTCCACGCCAAGCGCGCCCTCGCCGACGCGATCCTCGGCTCGGGCGAGTCGGCCCTCACCGAACTGACCGACCGCGAGCTGTCGGACCTGGTGTCCCTGCGGAGGCCGTCATGACGCGCCGTCAGGTATCCGTCTCCGCCGCGGGGAGCAGGCCGTGAGCGCGCGCCCGGCCGACGAGGCCCGCCGGGCCCTGCGCGAGGCCAGGTCCCGGGCGGCCCAGGACCCGCACCCGGCGCCGCCCCCGGGCGGGGAACCCCCGGCCCGGCAGGCCCCGCGTCCCGGGGACGTCGCCCGCGAGGCGCTGCGGAAGGCGGTGGCGGAGCAGCGGGGGAGCGGCCCGGGCGGCGAGGGCCCGGCAGACGAGCGGGAAGCGGCGGAGACCACCCGTGCCTCCGGCATGCCGACCGAGCCCTCGGCGTTCCGCGATCCGCGTGAGGACCTCCCCGGGAAGGCCTCGGCCGGCGCACCCACGGAGTGGGAAGGCGGACGCACTCCGGCGGCTCACCGAGGCGATCCGCAGGAGGCTCCCGCCGAGACGGCCCCGGCCGACGCATCGACCAGAGCGCGGGACGGCGAAGCCGCTTCGGAGACTCAGCAAGAGGGTCGGCAGCAGGACAACGCCGGGAGGGTCGCGGCCGACGCATCCGCCGGGGTGCGGGATGGCGAGCAGGGCTCGGCGGCTCGGCAGGGGCGCC